>JAJEAQ010000550.1 GCA_022822685.1 Trichodesmium sp. jk18x7bins.61 | reverse complement strand
TTTAATCTAATCATAGTCTCAAATAAAATGTTTCTAATTAAGGAAGATAGCGTTAAACCCAGATTTTTTCGTCAAGGTAGTAGGGTGGACAAATATGATTCTGATTGACCATTGATATTGATTGATATTAATCATTCAACACTTGCCCACCTGATGTATACCTTTAATATGCATGTTCAGATAATTAATTATAACAAACCTCAAGTTATAAAACCTCTATTTTATCACCTCAAACCAGGAGTAGAGCGCATCATCTTCTAGTTCCCCTCATCAAACAAAAAGCGCAATCTTCTAGTCTCCCCTTTGACAAGGCAGGGTTTATCTATTGCCATCAGAGAAAAATTGTATACCTTGAAATTTCGTAGGTCTTACCAAAATTACTTAGAGGCTGTTTGTGAATAATTATGAAGTATTAGTAGCGATCGCTAACCGTTTTAGCATTAAACGAATCATTGAAATATAAACAAAAGCTTCATGCTTTGTGAGGATGTTCTTCATAATATGAAGAAAGTCTACGATTACGCCCTAACCAAGCAAAAGTCCTTTCCACCCAACCGTTGTGTGCAAGGTAGAAAATACCGCTAATAACTTCTCGTGTATCAATACTTCGAGACCTACCATCAAAATGGGGTGAAGGAATCAGAGGCTTCAATATTTCCCACTGTTCATTTGTTAGGTAACTGGGATAGTTTTTTCCATAGGAGAGACAATCATTACAATCATCTTTTTAAATCTTATCATCTTTTTACCTCTTGTATGCATGCCTTACCCTCCTAATAAAGCTTCTATTTAAACCGGATTTAGTATAAGCCCTGATCTGATATCTGGTTGTATGACCAATATATAATATAGGATAGAAAGAGCGATCGCGATGGAAATCCTTTCCGGCTAATTGCACTATAGAATACAATAATAATAAACCCTCTATTAACTACTGAATACTGATGATTAACTATTAAATTTCAGTTAGTTATTTAACCTGATTTTACATGATGATTTTATTAGTTGCTGAACAGCTTTAATCAAATCTATTTTTAAGTTTTGATGTTTTGTTTGATTTTTCAGGAGTCAAAAACACTAAAAAAAGATACTTTTAATCAAAAAAATTAAATTATTATGTAGTAGATATTGCACCCAGAAAAAATCTATTACATCACTAAAGTCAGAAGTAACCAAAAGAATTGAGAAATTAATTATGAGTAATACCAGATCTACAAAACTGCCAATATGGGTGCAAGATCGAGATCGAGTTATTGTAAGTGATGAAGATGTAGAGTGGCGAGGAGGAAAACGACCAGACTATTCCCACAATAATCAAGTTTTCCAACAAGAAAGTAAATTTAATCATCCAGAAGGATCTTTAGAAGCGATCACTCAGAATTTGGTCATAACTTTTGAGATGGAAGCATCTAATAAAAGTAATCCTCAGCAGTGGTTATCTATTGTTGCCGATAAGTTTCAGATGAGTAGTAATGGTGGGAAAAAATACACAGTTCAGGAAGTTGCAGAGCAAGGAACATATAATCTTTTTGTTGATAAAAGCGAACATTATGATCCGGAAGTAGAAAGTTTTGAATCTTCCTTTGAAACTTTTCATAATGCTTTCCCTAACGGTTTCCTCTGGGAATTAGTAGAAGTGCTTTCTAGACCGCAAAATGTTACTTCTAAATGGCGACATTGAGGTACTTTTCAAGGTAATTTTAAAAATTCTAGACCTACTGGTGAAACAATTGAAAATGTTGGTATTAGTATTGCTAGATTAACTGAATATTTAAAAAAAATGTCTTTAGAACATTATTTTGATAATAGTAAATTTATAGAAAAATTAACGCCTGGTGGTTGTCTATTCCACAGCTAAAAATAACATTATTAGAAAACAATATTGGTTCGTAAAACAATTTTTTTATACGCAATTAAGCGAACATGATATTATTTATAAGTAGTAGGGTGGGCAAATATTGATTGCTCACCGAACAACAATCAAATTTTAACCCTTGGCCTACCTGATTATGATATAATTATTGAGTCAGGAAAAATTCTAACGCTTGCCCTGGAGAAGAGGAAGCGATCGCAGATTTCTACTCCAAAAATTTGACTTTGGTGATTATCGCTCCCTATTCTCAAATCGCTGCAACTTCTTTCTTGCCCACTCTCGCAGTTTTTTATCAGAGTCATTTTCTGCTCTGTTTTGTAATAGTGGGAGAGTTTGCGGATGGTCTGGGTATTGTTTAGCGATCGCCTCTAGTGCAGTTTGTCGAGGGTTGTCTTGAGCGTCATTTTCACGTTGAAAGGGATCATTGAGGGCGCTATTATGAAATAATTCCAACATTTGCGACTCATGTTTCCAACCAGTAGCTAATTGTCGCACCGCTTCGAGTCGCACATCGGGATTATCATCAGACACTACCCTTTGTTTGAGCCAAGTATAGATTAAACGGTTATCCCTCCAGGTTACAGCCACCACTGCCACAGCTTGAGTGCGAATTTTACGAACTAAGGCTAAATTTTTACTATAAAGTTCCACAGAGTAAGGATCATAAGGTTTGTAAGAATAACCAAGATCATACCGAGTCAAGTTTTTTAAGCTACTTAATAACCGCTCCCCAAAATCACAAATACTCTGACGATTCCTCACTTCAAACAAACACTTACCCGCCAAAAATAAATTCAGAAACTTTTCTTCTTCCCCCTCTTCCTGTATCAAATAACTAATAATTTCTCCCACAAACTTAGCATCAATCATTCCAGCAATTAACCGCAACACCTCATGCCATTTTTCATCCCGCCAATGCTGACCAAAAACATCATATTTCAACTCATATATTGAAATATTCTGCGTTTCCTTAAACTGCCAAACAAACTCCCAAGCACAGAAATATTCCAAAAAAGTTCGATGCACAAAAGCATAATATTCTGCACCTACAGAACATAAAATAAAGTTTCGACCCCGCAACTGTTCCATCAGTGCCCTAGCCACACTTCTCACATCATTAATATCGATACTTTTTAGATATTCCTTGATAATCCTTTCTAAGTCATTTCCATGAATCAAATTACCAGCCAAACCTTCAGCATTCCCCTGCATAAAATGAGCTAACTGGCGCAATATTGCCTGCTTATCCTTATAATCAATAGTCATCGGGTCAATTTTGGCATCAACGAGCGCCCGTTCCACATCCCACTGATGTAATAAAACCCGCGATGCTTGGCCATAAAGTTCTGTCCGATCTCTCGGCAACTCTTGATGGCGATTCAAGATAGCCATCATAGTTAATAACAAAGGATTTCCTGCCAATTCATGAATAGCTGGAGAATCCTTAATTGCTCGTTTCAATCGTTCTCTTTTCCTCTCTCTTTCCGCTTCATCTTGATAAGTCAGATTGTGCCAGCGTTGCAGAAAATCCTCAACCTGTTCATCCTCCAAATCTTGCAACATAAAATGATAAAATTCAGCATCCCGCAGTTTTTGAGGCTTATAACCAATCACCCGCGAAGTCACAATCACCCGTATATCTTTATAGTCATTTGTAAACCGATGAATATCAGTTATTACCTCCTCTCGTTTTGCCGGCTCAAAAACTTCATCCAAACCATCAAACATCACTATTGCATCACCATTTTTTAGTTTTGTATGAAGCTCTGGTTGTGGTAAATGACAAGTAAGCCCACTACCTTTAGCCAGAAAATCCAGAAAATTCTGACAGTTCTTAGCCTCATAGTTACGCACATAAGTCCGCAGTTCAATTAATAGAGGAATTGGCTTTAAAGCCAATTCCTTAGGTGGTAATTCTGCCCATTGCAAAGCGATATATTGTAATAAAGTAGACTTACCAGAAGCAGGGTCGCCCAGAATAACTAAATATTGATAATTGCGCTCTTCTACTAATTCTAAAACCGAGCGAATTTGCTGATCAAAATATCTCCACCGGAGAACTTCTAATTGTTCTTGAGAAAATGCTTCTTCAAACTGTCCAGTATATTTTAATCGGCGCAAATATTCTTTAGGAATCTCATGAATTTGAGGCATAAATTCTTGAGATTCCCGCACATTTTGAGGAATAAACATTTTCCATAGTTTAAGTTCATTATAGGCATACCCACTGGTATCTAAACTTTCTAATTTAAGATTGCTATATTCTTCCCGGATTCCTTCTTGATATTTTTCTAGGTCAAATTCAGGCTTGATTTCAATAGCTTGATTTGCCAACTTATCTAGATTTTGTGAGTCTAATATTTTCTGTAATTCATCAGACTCCATCCGAATAGCTTTGGCTTTTTTTAAATAGCGCTTTGCCAATGTTTCCCAGTTAAAATTATCTGGTAGAGGTGGGTTAATTTGATTCCAAATTGTAGCTAATGTTTTTGTATCTAATATTTTAATATCATCCTGAAAAGCACTACCGAGAGTTGCTGCAACAGTCTGATTTTTAATAAAAATTTTTAAAGGTTGAGTATATTGCTTTAACTGAGATTCATCGAAATCAGCATCTTCTAATTCTTGTTGTACCAGTTGTAAAAATTCTTTAATTGCTTTTCCCGTAGCCTTTTGCAAAGGAGCTTGATTTGTTAACCCTTGAATCACATTATCTAAGCTAGTTTTAAAAAAATCTTTAGTATAATCTTTAGCATAATCTTTAGCATAATCTTCCAGAATAGGTTTAAATACAAACCCAACCGCTTGAGTTACCCCCCAAAAAGCTAACCAGTCGTCAATTCCAATCATAATTATTAAGGATTATATGTAGTTATTTTTTATTATTATATTGTAAATAAAGTTCATAGTTGGGATGTCGCCCTCTAGTTTGAGCATAGGGGTGGCATCCCAACTACAAATAAACAAGTGTAATATTTGCCCACCCTACTGCTATTTTTGGCGTTGCTGAATCAAGCTATGAACGAACGATATGGAACAGATACATCCTGCCAGCGAAGATAATGTATTAAAAGACTAATTAAATACTTCAACATATCCATAACTATTATTGTAATTCATAGCCCAAATCAGCAACGCCAAAAAAAATATCCCATTGCATCAGCCAAATCATACCAGTTTGCTGAATTTCTGCTAAAGGTATATCTCAGGTGGGCAAATCTTGAGTTATTAGTATCAATGGTAAAAAAACCTTAATACTTGCCCACCCTACTACTGAAGCTAATTTCAAAATAAATAAAAATCAAAAGTCAAGCGATCGCTCAATTGACTGCTAACTAATGACTGATAACTAATAACTGAATTTATGAGGCGTTACGGTAACTTATACTCCCAGATGGCTTTGTTGCGCAGAAGATGAAAATAGATGAGAAACATTTAAATTCTGGAACAAAAAACCACACCCAGCCAGATCTGAGTAAGTCCAAATCCTTGTCTAAAACCAAGTACCGCATCAGCAAGTAGTTACAAAGAACTATCCCCCCTAATCTGCTATTTAATTTGGTTTGGGTTCCCATTTAATTTTGCAGTTTTTGGCCTGGGGATAGTTACACTAAAATCATTGCACCAGTTTATTGGATATTTGTCAAGGCTCTACTATGACTTTTCTGAAGTTTTTGGTCTATAGTAACGGCTTCACTACCTACACTTCTCTTAATAGAAACCATTTCCTATCTTTGTCATTTTAGTAGGAATTACGAGTTAAGAGCCAGGAGTCGGGTAAAAGTGGGATTGGTAATCGGGAAAAATTTACCCTCTTTAAATCTGCTATTTCATTTCGTTTGCTTTTCTATCAGGACTTACGCAAGGAGGCTAACTATAAATGGCCAATTTATAGATTCAATGCGTGAGTCCTGTCTATTTGATTTAGCGGGTTTACTAGGGTAAATTTTCAATTTTATTAAACCAGTTTATTTGATATTTGTCAAGGGTCTACTTTTAGGGAAAAATTAGCCCTCAAAACAGATGCTCAAAAGACTTGCAAATGGTTCTTATATAGACCTCAAATCGGTTCTATACAAGTTTTTTCCAACCCATAAGTCATAATTTCTGCTAAGTTATCCACTAGCATCTTAAAGCTAGTGTTCAGTTTCCATTGTCCAACTTTTGTTGGTTGTAGAAAACCATGAGCTGTAGCATTTCTGAGGGCTTTTGCTAATTTAACTGCCTCTTCCCAAGAACAAACAGCTTGGGAGTTAACGAGCCACTGGTTAATAATTTTGGCATCACCAGCCGTTACTCCAAGAAACTCAGAAATAGCCTCATCTTCCTTACTCAACCATTTCTGAAGGTTGGATTTTTCTTTGGGAGTAGGTGGTGGCTCTAGTTTCTGGTAACTTTTTAGGTTAGACTTTTTGATCAAATCCTGAATTATTTCTGGTTTAGTATTTCTTTCAAAGTGATTCATCAACCCTTTGGCAGTGATTTCAAAGCCTGCATAGGCAATTACAAGTCGCCATTGAATTCCTCGTAACTTTTCATGTTTAGTACGAGAAGAACTATCATCCCCAATAGCAGGATTTTGCCAATCAGCTGCGGCTTGCGTTAGACTTACTCCTCTGCACAAAGCTTTGATAACTTTGTCGATATGCTCTGGAGTATCAGAGTGGTCTTCACAAAAATAAACAAGCTTTTCTTTTATTACCCTGCATTTGCTCTGGTCATCTTTCCAAGAGTTGTCAGGCTCAAAAATCTGCCAGACATGATTCCAAACATTTCTCAAATTTTCTCCTATCTCTCTGGAATCTTCCATGATAGTCTATGGTTTTCTTATGCTTTGATTTGATAAAAAAAGAGGCGATCGCTATCCATCGCTCCTACAATTATTTAATACTCTACCTTAAGTTTTCCCTCTTTACCAGCCTCAACCTGCACAACAACCTGAGTTCCAGCCTCAACACTTGCCTCCGGCGTATCAGCCTCAGAGGGAGGCACAACTTGATAAAACTTTGGCAAATATTCAGACCAATTCGCTAAAATAGCTTTCGCCTTTTCACTACCAGTCTTTTCAACGTGCAACGAAATCAACTCCCGCAATTGCCCCTCACCAGCAGGAGTAGATACACGCTGAATCGCAACAATTTCATTATTCACCCTGGCTGGAAAATCACCATTCTCATCCAAGAAATAACCAATTCCCCCAGTCATACCAGCGCCCACATTACGACCAGCCTTACCTAGGCAGACAACAACCCCACCAGTCATGTATTCACAAGCATGATCGCCAGCGCCCTCAATAACTGCTTTACCCATAGAATTCCTGACGGCAAAACGTTCTCCTGCTTGCCCATTAGCAAACAAAATCCCACCAGTAGCACCATATAAACAAGTATTACCAATAATCACATTTTCCGCTGGATTATAACCAGTTTTCGCAGGTGGTTTCACAATAATCTCTCCACCGTGCATTCCCTTACCAACATAATCATTAGCCTCACCTTGTAATACTAACTTCATTCCAGGCAAGTTAAAAGCACCAAAACTATGACCAGCACTACCATTAAATGTCAAATTAATCTGCCCCTCAAAACCAGTATTACCATAACGAGCAGCGATCGCTCCTGCTAACCTTGCTCCCACAGTACGATCAGTATTAGCCACCTTAATTGTCTTCGTCACCGTTCCTTGATTCCGAATCGCAGCTTGAATTTCCCAGTCATCCCAGAGCACATCATCTAAAACCGGACCGTTACTATGTACAGTCTCATGTTTTAACCAATCCCTGTCAGTGCTAGTATCCGGTAACTTCAGTAAACAATCCAAGTTCAAAGCGGCTGTTTTAGTTAACTCTACATTTTCCCGCGCTTTGAGTAAATCAGCACGACCTATAATTTCACTCAGAGAACGATAACCAAACCGCGCTAAAAGACTCCGTACTTCTTCAGCAATAAACCAGAAGAAATTAACAACATTTTCTGGTACTCCAGTAAACCGCTGCCGCAATTTCTCCTGCTGAGTCGCTACCCCCACTGGGCAACTATTAGTATGACAAATCCTTGCCATGATGCAACCTTCAGCAATCATTGCGATTGAACCAAAACCAAACTCTTCCGCCCCCATCAAAGCAGCCATCAGTATATCCAAACCTGTCTTCAGGCCACCATCAACTCGGAGAGTAACCCGATCGCGCAACTTATTTTCCATCAACACTCGATGTACCTCAGTCAAACCAAACTCCCAAGGGCTACCTGCGTGTTTAATCGAACTCAAAGGAGAAGCACCAGTCCCCCCATCGTGACCAGAAATCTGAATTACATCAGCATTAGCCTTAGCCACACCAGCAGCGATTGTACCAATACCAATTTCTGCCACTAGCTTCACCGACACACCTGCATTAGGATTAATCTGATGTAGGTCAAAAATCAACTGCGCCAAATCCTCAATCGAATAAATATCATGGTGAGGAGGAGGTGAAATCAATGGTACTCCAGGTTTAGAACGACGCAACATCGCAATATAACCACTCACTTTTTTACCAGGTAATTGACCTCCCTCACCTGGTTTTGCCCCTTGAGCTACCTTAATCTCTATCTGTTTAGCATTCATCAAATACTCTGGAGTCACGCCAAATCGACCAGAAGCTACTTGCTTAATCGCAGAAGAAGCCGTGTCTCCATTTTGCAATCCTTTCAGGTGCGGTAATAAAGCAGACAAACCTTGAGCATCAACATCATCCAATACCTTAAATCTTGTGGGATCTTCCCCACCTTCACCAGAGTTAGACTTACCATTAATCCGGTTCATGGCGATCGCCAAAGTCTCATGTGCTTCCCGTGACAAAGCCCCCAGAGACATTCCCCCAGTGCATAAACGCTGCATTATTTCTGCTGAAGACTCCACTTCATCCACAGATATAGGAGAGCGATCGCTATTAAAATCCAATAAATCCCGCAAAGCAGTTATCGGTCGCTCTTGCAAATATTTCTGGTAAACTGCATAGTACTCATACCTTTCTTTGTCTGGCTGCTTACCATTACCATTACCATCATTAAAACTAGCAACCGCCTGATGAAGTGCTTTCGCCATCTCCGGACTATTCATGTGATACTCTGCACCAGGGCGATATTGCACAAACCCATAATTCTCCAACTTCTTAATATTCAACTCTGGGAACGCCAGACTATGGAAAGCAATCACTTCTTGAGCCAACTCTGAAACTGTTAAACCCCCCACCCGAGAAGTAGTTCCCCGGAAACCCAGTTCTAACAAATCCCCACCAATACCAATCGCCTCAAAAATCTGTGCTCCTTGATAAGAAGACAACAGAGAAATTCCCATTTTGGAGAGAATTTTCAACAATCCTGCTTTTACTGCTTTGCGATAATTCCCTTGTGCCTCTTCAATCGTAATTTTTGTAATCTTACCCCGTTCCATTTGTTTTTGAATTGTAGGATTAGACCACCAAGCACGCACAGATTCTAACGCCAAATAAGGATGAACTGCACTCGCCCCATAACCAATCAAACAAGCAAAATGATGAGTACTCCAACACTGTGCTGTCTCTACCACTAAAGACGCTTTCATCCGCAACTTTTCTTGAATCAAATGGTGGTGCACTGCCCCCACGACTAAAAGAGGTGGAATATAAGCCAATCCAGTATTAATTCCTCCACTCAATTTATCAGACAAAATAATAATCTCTTTACCATTCTTAACTGCTGTTGCTGCTTGTGCGCACAGATGCCTTACTGCTCTTTGTAATTCTTCTGGTCCGTTAGCTACAGTAAATACAGTAGATAGAGTTTCTGTATTAAATTCTGAATCCTGAATTGCTCTTAATTCCGCCTCATTTAATACAGGCGATTCTACCTTTAATAACCGTGCATTTTCCTCAGTAATTTCTAACAAGTTACCCCGCTTACCTAGCAACATATTTAGTGACATTACCATTCCTTCCCGCAGCGGATCTATAGGAGGATTCGTCACTTGAGCAAACCTTTGTTTGAAATAGTCATATAACAAATGAGGACGTTGAGAAAGCACAGCTAAAGGAATATCATCCCCCATACAAAAAGTTGGTTCTTTACCTAGATTTGCCATGTCAGCAATTACCATCTCTAAGTCTTCCAAACTGTAACCAAAAGCTGTTTGTAACCTGAGCAAAGTTTGTGCTTCTAATTGCAGACTACCTAGAAAAGGTTTAGTTTTTATCTGCTTTCTTTGTTTTAACCATTCTCCATAGGGAAATCGTGCACTAATGCGTTTTTTAATTTCCCAATTTTTCATAATTTCATTCGTAGCTAAATCTACAGCAATCATTTGTCCCGGCCCAATGCGACCTTTTTCAACTATCTCTGCCTCTGGTATCTCAACTACTCCAGCCTCAGATGCCACAATAATTAAATCATCATTGGTAATACAATAACGTGCTGGTCGCAAACCATTGCGATCCAATGCTGCCCCTACCTGTTTACCATCACTAAATACTAATAATGCAGGTCCATCCCAGGCTTCTTGCAAACCACTGTAATATTCATAAAAATCAACAATTTCTGGATGCTCCACTAAATCCGGCTGATTTCGGTATGCTTCCGGCACAGCGATCATCAACGTTTCTAACGGGGAACGACCAGAACGCACAATTAGTTCCACCACATTATCTAGATTTGCCGAGTCACTACTTTCAGCATTTACAAAAGGTTTTAACTCATTTAATCGTTCTCCCCAAATAGGCGAACTGAGGCTAGCTTCCTGTGCTTTCATCCAGTTAATATTGCCTAACAGAGTATTAATTTCTCCATTGTGACCAAGCAAACGCATCGGTTGAGCTAGAGGCCATCGAGGCATTGTGTTAGTACTGAAGCGTCGGTGGTAAACAGCAAAGGAACTTTTGTACGCTGGGTTTTTCAAGTCTGTGTAAAAATCTCCCAGAACTTCGGAGCGCACCATTCCTTTATATACAATAGTTCGACAAGAGAAAGAGCAAATGTAAGCATCTATGCCCCAAATAAAACCCTCAGCCTCCAAAGCACAGCCAATACCACGACGCATTAAATAGAGGGCTCTATCTAAATCATCTCCTTGCAATTTGTCTGAAGTTACAATTAACTGTTCAATCTGTGGTTGATTTTCCCGTGCTTGCGGCCCTAAGACTTCTGGTTTGACTGGCACAACACGCCAACCAACCAATGTTAAACCTTCTGTAGCGATCGCTTTTTCAATTATCTGACGTGCTGTTGCGGCTTGCTCATCTGTTTGAGGCAAAAATATCATTCCTACCCCAGAGTTATCAGGAAAATCAGATAGTAACTCCCAAGGAATTTGAGTCATTAAACCCGCTCCATCCCCTGAATCTTGGTCAGCACTACAGCCACCACGATGCTCCAGACAAGTTAGAGCTGGCAAAGCTTTCAAAATAATTTCATGGCTCTTTTTACCTGACGGATGAGCAATGAAGCCTACTCCACAGGCATCTCGTTCTTCCACCAACCATCTTTGGCCTTGATAAGTTTCTTGATTGGCTTGCAGATTTTTTAGTTCAGAGATTTGCTTCTTGTGATTCATATTAATTTACCCATCATGTCTTCACTATTAAGAAAAGTTGCCCTTGATAAACAAGTCTCAATCTCATTGCTTTCCTACTTGCTGGGAATACATCAAAACAAGTTGAAAAATTGAGTGAAATTTTGATTTTGTTTTAAGGTTTATCTAATATAAATTTCCAGTCCTATTTCAAATATATAGAATACTTGGCAAAAATAGCAGGCTATTCATCAACTACGAAAACCTGCAAAACTATTATTTTTCCTATTCCACTAATTATTTTAATGATTGAGCGAAAATCATTCTGATACAAAAAATACCCCACATTCTACTCAAGATTGATGCTCAAACAAAACCTTTACGCTAATTTCTTCTTGAGCGAGCAAGTTAAATCAATAATGTGAGTTTTTCTGAACTACTTTCATCCTCAAGAAAATTTAATCTGGGTTTTACCTGAAAACGAAAGTTGACAGTGATGTAGTATTTTTAGAGCAGGAGTGATTATTAATGTGATCTACTAATGTCTAGTAGGGCAAAAGCTTATAGCTGGAGGCACAACCCTTTTTTATTAACAGTCATCATCAGTTCTTTTTGTTGGTTGTATTTTCCTGCGGTTAAGGAAGCATGCATTTCTTATGACTCGCGCTCGTACGCTAACTCAAGCCAGGCACTTCTTACTCCATCTATAATCCTATCGAGTCAGGTAGAGCCACCTCGCCACATGAACGAAAATCACTCCTGTTCCCTCCCCCTTGAACCGTACGTGACTAT
>JAJEAQ010000468.1 GCA_022822685.1 Trichodesmium sp. jk18x7bins.61 | reverse complement strand
ACCCATGATCAGACATGTGTTGAGCCTGTCGCCGACATGGAGCCACGAAACAAGGAGCCGACAGGCTCAAGTTAAAGTCCAAGCTAGTCCTGACGACCCTTCACTCCAAGAATATTGGCAAAAACGTCAACTCATTCATGTGGCGAGGTGGCTCAAGCGTTAGCTCCGACTGGGGTCGGCCACCTGACCAGACTTAGCAGAGTACAATGTAGAGCCACAAGAGCTTCAAGAAGATTTGTTAAAATATATTCAAGATTTAGCTAATGACGGAATTGTTAAGATTAATGATTAATTCAACAACAGTCAAAAATCACTTTGCCCAAGTAAGTCAGGACGACGAGATTTTGTCCTCTGAATTTGTTGTTGATGACGCCATTTGGCAATTTCAGCATGATTGCCAGAAAGTAAAACTTCTGGTACTTTCCAACCACGAAAATTAGCTGGCCGAGTGTAATGAGGATAGTCCAGTAACCCAGATTCAAAACTTTCGTTGGCTAAAGATTCAACTTTACCTACAGTTCCAGGAAGCAATCTGACGACACCATTAATCAAAGCTAAAGCTGGTATTTCTCCTCCAGTGAGGACAAAATCTCCTAGAGATATTTCTCTATTAACTAAATGTTGTACTCTTTCGTCAATACCTTCATAATGACCACAAATTAGAACCAGTTGGTCGTACTCTGTGGCTAAATATTGAAATAGCTTTTGGTCCATTCTTTCTCCCTGGGGAGTTAATAGAATCACTTCTCGCCGTGACAGGGTTGGTAATGACTCTACAGCCGCAAATATAGGTTCTGGTTTCAAAACCATTCCCACTCCACCACCATAAGACTCATCATCAACTTTTTTATGTTTGTCTGTAGTACAATCACGAGGATTAACTAGATTAACTTTGGCAATATGCTGGTCAAAGGCCTTCCCAAGCAAACCTGAGTTTAAAGGTGATCCAAAAAAATCGGGGAAAAGGGTAATAATATCAAATCGCACAGAGATTAAATTATATTAGTTTGATGCTAGATCGGGGTGTTCAATAAAATGTAGAAGTTGTTGAGCTAAAAACTGGCTAAAAGTACCAGAGTCAAAAAATGATTGTTAATTTAGGATGAATAGCGATCGCTGGATGAATCAAAATGTAGAAAAATTCTAGAGCAAGTTGTGGACTTGCCAAGTTATAAGATAGTGTAATATTATAACAGATTATTGAAATTATTGAAATTGAATGCGTCCCTGCTGTCCAAGATTAACAAGATGATGCAGTTAGAGTCTCAAGCCTTAGAACAAGATAAATTATGTCCCACAAAAACAACTATTATGGTAATTGGAGGGGCTGAAGATAAAGTTCATGGAAAAGAGATTCTACAAACTTTTTTTAATCGTGCAGGGGGAGTAAATGCTAAACTAGCAGTTATTCCTTCAGCTTCTAGAGAACCAGCGGCTCAAGGAGGTAGATACCGCAAGGTATTTGAAGAGATGGGTGCTGTGAATATTAAAATATTTGATATTCGAGAAAGGTATCAAGGAGAAGATCCAACTTGGTTAGAGTCTTTAGAAGACTGCACCGGTGTATTTATGACTGGAGGAGACCAACTCCGTCTTTGTGCCCTGCTGGCTGATACACCTTTAATGGATAACATAAGAAGTAGGGCGATAGAAGGAAAAATTACCCTGGCTGGAACAAGTGCTGGAGCAGCAGTAATGGGCCATCATATGATAGCAGGTGGTGGTAGTGGCTCATCTCCAAATCGCTCTTTAGTGGATTTGACAACTGGTTTGGGTATATTGCCAGACTTAATTATAGACCAACACTTTCATAGTCGAAATCGGATGGCCCGTTTGTTAAGCGCAATCGCTGCCCACCCAGATAAAATGGGTATAGGCATAGACGAAGATACCTGCGCGTTATTTGAAGGAGATAGTAAAATCCAAGTAATGGGTAAAGGAACAGTCACAATTATAGATCCAAGTCAAATGTCTTATACTAATGCGACAAAAGTAAGCGTAGGAGACCCCCTAAGTCTATCAAACCTAAGAGTACATATAATGTGCCATGGCGATCGCTACGATCTCCATTCCCATACAATGAAACCAGGATTGTCTGAGACAACTATGCCTCTAGATTGATATAAATTTAAATAATTTATTCAGAACATTTGCAGAAAACCCAACCCACCTCATAAGTTACTTGTTAGTTACTAAAAGCTAATTTTATAGACTATCCTGGACAAATATCTACAAAATGTCTAGGTTTTCACACAGTTAATCTGTGTGAAAATCATCTAATCAGTGCTAAGAACCCCTGATCTTAGCACTAATTGTAGATTGCTCTGCACTCGACTTTTCCAATGGATGAAATACCCCTCCAGGGAATCCTCAACTCAACTACTCAATCAGAGAATGGGAGTGTTTAAACTGTGGTGCAAAGCATGATAGAGATGAAAACGCAGCCATAAATATATTAGTCGCCTGAGGGCACTCGGAGACTCATTCATGTCGGCGACAGGCTCAAACGGACGAAGCCCGAAAGCGTTAGACTATCGCAGAGATAGTAGCATCTAGTGAAACGTCTTTCATGTCGGCGATAGGCTCAACCACCCAAGAACCTATTCAATTATCTTTGTTGAATCTAGACGATGATTCGGTTTTTGGAATCTGGACGCCTACTGCCGTTAGGCAGGCTGATGCTTTTCATGTGGCGAGGTGTAGATACATCACTGAATAGTCTAAGATGAAATTCAAAGTCAAATTGCCATTTCCTATTTAGAATCTGAGCATCACCTTCAAATCCCCCTATGAAAATCCTCAAACTCCAGACATTATGTGGTCCAAACTACTGGAGCATCCGCCGCCAGAAACTGGTGGTGATGCGCCTAGACTTAGAAGACTTATATGAAAGATATACATCTGACATATCTGGTTTCTATAAAGGATTAACTGAAGTACTGCCAAGTCTCGTAGAACACTACTGTTCACCTGGAGTCAGAGGTGGTTTCCTCAGTCGTGTTGAAAAAGGAACATTAATGGGTCATGTTATAGAACATGTTGCCCTAGAACTTCAACAACTGGCAGGAATGTCAGTGGGTTTTGGCCGAACGCGGGAAACATCTACTCCTGGGGTATTCCAAGTAGTAATAGAATATGAAAATGAACCAGCAGGCCGCTATGCTGCACGAGCAGCAGTAAGACTTTGCCAAAGTATTGTTGAGACAGGTACATATTCTGCAACAGAATTGCAGCAAGATTTAGAAGACCTGAAGGAATTTAAAAATCAGGCATCTTTAGGCCCTAGTACAGAAGCTATAGTTAAAGAAGCCGAAGCAAGAGGAATTCCCTGGACTCAACTAGGTGCCAGATTCATGATTCAGTTTGGCTACGGCATCAATCAAAAGCGGATTCAGGCTACTCTCAGCAATCAAACAGGGATTCTGGGTGTAGAACTTGCTTGTGATAAAGAAGGCACAAAAAGAATTCTCAAAGATGCTGGAATACCAGTACCTCGTGGTACAGTTATTCGTTATTTTGATGAACTTCAAGATGCGATTGAAGACGTTGGAGGCTATCCCATTGTAATTAAGCCTTTGGATGGAAATCATGGTCGTGGCATTACTATAGATGTGAGAAATTGGCAAGAAGCCGAAGAAGCCTATGACTTAGCTAGTAATGCTTCTAAAACAAAAACAGTAATAGTAGAACGCTACTATACAGGTAGAGACCATCGAGTGCTGGTAATAAATGGGAAAGTTGTAGCTGTAGCCGAGCGAGTGCCCGCACATGTTGTAGGGGATGATAAGTCTACAGTACAAGAACTGATTGAAGAAACTAACAGAGCTCCGCAAAGAGGAGATGGACATGATAATGTCCTGACTAAAATTGCAGTAGATAAAGCTGCTCTGGCTATTCTGGAAAGACAGGGATATGCAATAGATTCAATCCCAAGAAAGGGAGAAATCTGCTTTTTAAGAGCAACAGCTAATCTCAGTACTGGTGGTATAGCAGTAGACCGCACTGATGAAATACATCCAGAAAATGTCTGGCTATTGTCGAGAGCGCCTAGGATAATTGGTCTGGATATTGCAGGTATAGATGTGGTTACTGAAGACATTTCTAAACCACTGCGAGAAGTAGAAGGAGTGATAGTAGAGGTTAATGCTGCTCCTGGTTTCCGGATGCACGTTGCCCCTAGTCGAGGTTTACCAAGAAATGTGGCTGGGGCAGTAATTGATATGCTTTTCCCTGGGTCAAAGAATGGGCGAATACCAATATTTTCAGTGACTGGCACTAATGGTAAGACAACCACTACAAGGCTGCTAGCTCATATAATGAAGCAAACAGGGAAAGTAGTGGGCTATACAACTACTGATGGTACTTATATTGGTGAATATCTGGCAGAAAGTGGAGATAACACGGGGCCTCAAAGTGCTCAGTTAATACTCTCAGATCCCACTGTAGAGGTAGCAGTTTTAGAGACAGCAAGGGGTGGTATTTTGCGTTCTGGCTTGGGGTTTTCGGCCAGTGATGTGGGAATGGTCTTAAATGTGGCTGCTGACCATTTGGGTATTGGAGATATAGATACCATTGAACAACTAGCTAAACTCAAAGGTGTAGTAGCTGAGTCAGTCATGCCCAAAGGGTATGTAATCCTCAATGCTGACGATCCCCTAGTCGCTGCAATGGCAGAGAAAGTTACAGCTCAAGTTGCTTACTTCTCAATGAACCCAAGTAATGAACTGTTGGTGAAACATACAGAAGCAGGTGGACTGGCTGCAGTTTATGAAAATGGGTATATTTCAATTTTGAAGGGAGATTGGACTTTAAGAATTGAAAAAGCAGTTAATGTGCCAATTACGATGGCAGGCAAAGCTCCATTTATGATTGCTAATGCCCTGGCGGCTTGTTTGGCAGTTTTCACTCAGGGAGTGAAAATAGATCATATTCGGGCAGGTTTGTCAACTTTTGTCGCTTCGGTAAATCAAACACCAGGCCGAATGAATATTTTTAATATGGGTGATTATCATGCTCTTGTAGACTATGCTCATAATCCTGCTAGTTATGAAGCTTTGGGAGGATTTGTCATAAATTGGCCTGGTAAACGGATTGGTGTAGTAGGAGGGCCTGGCGATCGCCGAGATGAGGACTTTGTTTCTTTAGGGGAACTAGCCGCAGAAATCTTTGATGAAATTATTATCAAAGAAGATGATGATACGAGGGGACGACCAAGAGGAAATGCTGCGGATTTAATTTGTCAAGGTGTTAAGTTATTTTTAAATCAAGCGAAAGATTCTGAATCAAAAGCTACTTATGAATCAATTTTGGATGAAACAAAGGCTATTAATACAGGCTTAGATCGTGCTCCTAATGGCGGTTTGGTTGTAATTTTACCTGAAAGTGTGGGCAGAGCTATTAGTTTAATAGAAGCCCGTAACCCTGTTCAGGATCTGGAATTACCTGAAAGTGCTTTGACATCTACTAACTCCTCAGAAGAGTTAAAAACTTCGATCAAACACCTAAAGTAGTTCGGGAGTGTAGTAGCCCCATATATGATAGCCTCTGAGATTAGAGCTGGTTTTTGGGGTAGGCATTGTCCGCAAAATCCTTCAAATTCTTGTCAAGGAGTTTAACTATAGGCAGTGGGGATTCCCCCACTCTAATGATCCCAGGAGCTTAGAGATGAAAGCCTGCGTTAGTATTCAGACACCTCCACACATAATACTATGCTACCCTTGACAAACAGGAGCTATTTCAGAATAAGAATGGTCTTTACACCTAGTCTGACATTACCTCTGTATAAACCACAAGTCATAAATAGCATGCTTGTAGCAGAAAAATCGTTTTTTTGTATTTTTTATTAGTAAAAAATACAGCGTTGGTGAAGTCTAGCGTTAGCTACATCACTTAATATACAAAAGCTCTATAATTGGAAAATGGTTGAGATTTTACTGGCTACTGGACTTGATTGACTACACAATCAGGACTTGAAAAACTATTTGACAAACTGTTGCTACTGTACTTCATCGACCTAGAATGGGTTGTAATTTAGCGCCTCGCGATTTGAAATAATTGCCGGAAATTATTGTCAGTTAAAGTTTTAAACTAAATAAATTAATGTTTTCAACTTTCGACTTTTAACTTTGAATTTTTGACTTCCGTGAAACGGTATTAGATATATCTGAGAAAGAATGTAGGGAATCTGGTCAGGTTGAGGCTGTCGCCGACAGGCTCAATGAGGATTACTCCTCTCCCCTCCCCTTTGAACCGTGGGTG
>JAJEAQ010000127.1 GCA_022822685.1 Trichodesmium sp. jk18x7bins.61 | reverse complement strand
TCAAAAGATATTGGCTAACACGTCAAACCATTCATGTCGGCGACAGGCTCAACAAGGGAAAAACTACTGGGCGAAAGGTTCTAAATAAGATCAAGTTTGCCAAACACCAAAATTGGAAATGTCCTATTTGTGGAGACAGCCGATTCAACTCTGAAGAAATCGAAACCCATCACATAGTACCTGTGGCAGAGGGTGGTTCTGACGACACAGAAAACCTAATGCATTTACACAGAGCGTGTCACAAGCAGATACATAGTAAAACCAAGAAATGTTTGGCTGTTCGTAAGGCTTGAGCCGTATGATGGGAAACTGTCACGTACGGTTCAAAGGGGAGGGGAGAGGAGTAATCCTCATTCATGTCGGCTCCAGGCTCAACCTTACCTGATACAACAGACTGGCCGATGGCATCGCCGACAGAATAAATTTGCCAAGCTCTGGGAGCAAAGGGAGGTAACAGCTAGATTAGCGATGGGGTCGCCTAGCGGTAGCTACATCGCCTATTGCATTGATTTGGGTTCATAGTCGCAAAGGCAATACAGCAGCACAAAGAGTAGGGTTAGCGATGGGGTCGCCTAGCAGTAGCTACATCGCTCCTTGGAACTGGAATGATCTGATTACTTATCCTACACTTTGCTGATGCATTACCGAATTATTTCTATTTCACTGACCCTCTCGTTAGGGAGATGTATCGACAATGTATAGAGCTTTAAAATGATTAAATCTAACTAGAAAAAAAAGTATTTCTGCCTCGGAATAAGAAAGAAAGGACATCCAGGAAGGATGCTATAAATATCGAAAATGGTTAGATTTAGTAGATATAAATAATTGAGTTTTTGTTGATGAATCAGGGGTAAATCTAGGTATTACTTTTCTTTATGGTTGAGGTCAAATTTTGCCTTTGAGTAGTAACAAATGCTCCTAGTTATACTCAGACATTTTCTAGTCTATAAAATGCCAGAAAGTCAGTCTAGGCATAGGACGACTACTCTTTATTCTTTACTCTCACTACTTCAAAATACTAAACCCATAATCATGCCACCTAATACAATAAAACCGATCCAAACATTTTGTCTAAATATCTGACCATAAGGTTTTAATATATCTTCTTGTTGTAATTTTCCATATTGAATAGACCAGAAAACTGTAGCAATACTCAGAACTATCCAAAAGCCAATATGTAGCTCCATGACTATTCCTAATACTCCCAATAAAACGGCAGTTAAAAAGAAGAATATACCTACAGCATTTGTGGCATTTTCGCCGAAAAAGAGAGCGCTAGAATTCACACCCAAACGTCGATCATCCTCGCGATCGCTCATCGCATAAACTGTATCAAAACCTAAAGTCCAAACTATTGTGGCTCCCCACAATATCCAGGTAGCAGTATCTAACTTACCTACTGCAGCACTCCAACTAATTAATACTGCAAAACCCCAAGCCATGGATAATACTAACTGAGGCACTGGAAAGAATCGCTTGGCCAAAGGATAACAGATAATTACCGGAACTGCCGCTACAGATAGCCAAAAACTTAGGGGATTGAGATATAGTGCGATGACTCCGGCACAAGCAAAGGCAATTAAGACAATAACAATACCTGTCTGAATCGTGAGGGCGCGGGAGGCCAGGGGGCGATCGCGAGTTCTTTCGACTTGTGGATCAATATCACGATCCCATAAATCATTAACTACACAACCTGCTGCGCTCGTAGCTAACGTACCCACAACTATTACTCCTACTAATGGTAGAGGTGGGATGCCACGAGTAGCCAAAAATACAGCCCACAAAGCAGGAATCATCAGGATTAAGCGTCCAGTTGGTTTATCCCATCTCAGAAGCTTGATTACTTTCATCAACGTTGATTCTGATTGAGGAGGATGAGATTGGGTCAACATTTTATGATTTTTGATTTGTTATTTTATATGATTGGCAGACGATGAATAACTCTATCATGTTGGGTAAAATATTGCAATAATGCTTGTAGTTGGGATGGGGCGCTATAAAGCTATCTGGGGCGCCGCATCCCAACTACAAACTCAGATTTTTTATTACAATCATGCTTCATTTTATCTCAGTTTTGACTTTTGACTTTTTTTTTTACTTTAGACTTGCCGGAGATGACACTAATATGATTTAAAATTTAACCACCTTGTAAATTAGAAAATATGTATGTATGTTTATATCTGTTCCTATCGTCAGAATTACTGCTCCTCCTGGAAAAAAAGACCGCATTTTAGCAGCTATAGACATGGGTACTAACTCCCTACATTACATTTGGTAGTAGTAAAAATCGACCCCACTTTACCAGCTTTTACAATTATTGACCGAGATCAAGAAACCGTAAGACTGGGAAACTGCGAACCCACAGGTAATTTAAAAGCAGAGACAATGGATAGAGCGATCGCTACCTTAAAGCGGTTTCAAAAAATTGCTAGTAGTGCCAATGTCGAACAAATAGTCGCAGTTGCTACCAGTGCTGTACGAGAAGCACCTAATGGTAAAGCATTTCTCAACAAAATCGCTCAAGAGTTAGACTTGTATGTTAATTTAATTTCCGGTAAAGAAGAAGCGCGACGCATTTACCTAGGGATGCTTTCAGCAATGGAATTTCACAATAAACCCCATATTATCATAGATATTGGTGGTGGCTCTACAGAGTTAATCTTAGGAGATGGCAGTAATCTCCCCACCCTCAATAGTACAAAGGTAGATGCAGTACGTCTGACCAAAGAATTTATCTCTACTGATCCCATTAGCAAAACATAATTTGCCTATTTGCAAGCTTACATTAGGGGGTTTTTTAGAACGGCCAACAGAAGAATTATTAGCAAATATCAAGGCAGATGAAAAACCTAAGTTAGTAGGAACTTCTGGCACTATTGAAGCCCTAGCAAATATTATTGCTTATGAAAAATTGGGCAATGAACCAAATTCTCTAGCAGGTTATCAGTTTAGCTTCAGTGAGTTGGAAGAGTTGGTTAATAAGTTGAGAATGCTCTCTATTCCGGAAAAGCTAGAGCTTCCAGGAATATCGCAAAAGCGGTCATAAATTATTTTAGCAGGTGCTCTAGTATTACAGGAAGCAATGAGATTATTGGGAATGGAGTCCCTAACTGTTTGTGAATACAGCTTACGAGAGGGATTAATAGTTGACTGGATGTTGAATCATGGTTTGATAGTAGATCGTCTGCGTTTTCAAAGCTCAATTCGTCAACGTAACACCTTGAAAATTGCTCAAAAATATCAGGTAAATATGGAATATAGCGAACGGGTTGCTGCTTGGGCGCTGCATTTATTTGATCAAACTCAGGGAGTCTGACATAAGTGGGGTTCTGAGGAACGAGAGTTGTCATGGGCAGCAGGAATGTTGCATAATTGTGGTGTGTATGTGAGCCATTCATCCCACCATCAACATTCGTATTATTTGATTAGGAATGGGGAGTTGTTAGGTTATAGTGAACTTGAGATTGAGGTAATTGCTAATTTGGCTCGTTATCACCGTAAGAGTTTACCTAAGCCTAGACATACAAATTATCAAAATTTACCAGCAAAATATCAAAAAGTAGTTTCTGAGTTGAGTGCTTTATTGCGGTTAGCAGTAGCTTTAGATCGCCTAAAACAAGGAGCGATAGCTAATGTCAGATCTGAATTAAATCAAAAACAAAAGGAATTTTATATGTGATTACAACCAGCTAATCCTGAAGATGATTGTGCTTTAGAATTGTGGAATTTAGAATATAAGAAAGAAGCATTTGAATATGAGTTTGATTTAAAATTAATCGCAAAGTTAGAGTCTGGTATGCTATCTATATAAAGCATTTCATGGATTGGGACGCAGAAATAAAAACCTGTTGAGATAGCTTTTCTATTGCTACCAATGATAGAAATATTCGGTAGTGCATCAGCAAAGTGTGGGATAAGTGAGTAAGTCCTTCCTAGGAAGAGAAGCGGTCGCCTACCCAGCCTTTTGTGCCCCAGTATTTTCCTGGCGACTATGAATCCTGCTCCAATTGAAATAGCTCACTCCCAACCT
>JAJEAQ010000630.1 GCA_022822685.1 Trichodesmium sp. jk18x7bins.61 | reverse complement strand
GCTCCACAGCCATTGTCACCATTATGAACACATGAGCAGAGTGAGAACTCAGACTAACTAGGAGCCGAGATGAGGCGAAAGTCTCACAGGGGGTTCTGAAGTAGAGGCGCCTCGAATAATATCGAGCGTCGACTATAACTGATGGATGCTTCATTAAGTATAACCAGGGAAGATGCAGCAAAAGAACGTTACAAAGAAATACACGAATGGGGCAATAAGCACCATGACTTGAAAGGTATATGGAAAGTACCACAAATTGAATTATGGCACATATTCAGCTCAAGAAAACATCATGCACAGCATTCTTTCAAAGAATTTCCAGCAGAAAAAGAACGCAAATACAACCTTTTAACCAGAGAGGAGTTCAATGAAGAGATGAGTAGATTCTACAAGTTGAACCCCTAATACCACATCGGAGATTATGTTTTACGATCGCTAAACACTAGTTACCCACTATTCCATTCCGACAAGTTGCACAAATTCGACTTGTTTAGGATTCTGGTGACTCACTGCCCAACGATCGTTCTTTATTCCTCTTTTGAGAGCCTTTTGATTCAGACTATGGCCTAACTTTCCGGCTGACTACCAGTAGCTTAATTGAACCTCATTAGGTGGATTTGATATGACTAATATTAATGATTTTGATTGAGCCTAGGGGGAGATTGGTGAATTATTCATGCGATCGCATCAATCAATTACCACTCCTCTAATTATCTAGTTCACATACTCCCGACGTTGCGTTTAAGTAACATTTACTTACAAATTGACTCTATTTCTCAACGAAAATCTACCCATTGAGCAGCAGCATCCAGATTAGAAGCGACTCCTTTTTGCATCAATACAACTCCATCCCGAAAATCAGTAATTCCATATTCACCAGAACTATAAAGTTTTTCAATACTAGGCAAAATTCTCTCTAGTCGTTGCCGATCGCTCTTAAAAGCTACCTTATACCTATTCAACCGCCACAAGTCAACAATTACATATTCCACTTTTTCAATTTCCCTAGCATCATTACGAAATTGTATTCTCGGAAAACGCAAAATTGCCCGACGACTTGACAAGTGTGGAATAATATAAGTAGTTGCTGCCACACTAGCATCATCAGGAATTTTTGCCAACAATGGTCGCATTTGACTCACGTGCTGCCACTGTTGATGTGCAGGCACGTAAACCCAAGGTTGTACTGAATCTGGAATCAAAAAATAGAAAGTCCGATTTTGATTAGAGGTAAATGTAAAAAATAGGGATAAGCAAATACAAATTACCCAAAAACGCCGAAACTTTGTTGATGGCAAAGCTGTCTTTTCAATTTCCGATTCTCTATTTGACCACCATAATATTGCACCATAAAACAACCCCGGCACTACTGTCATTGCATAACGAATAGTAATTGAAAGTACAGACAAACCTTGAGCAGAAAATAACTTCAGTAAAGGAAATCCTGCCACCATCCAGGAAACAGGAGCAACAGCCGGCACAAAAGCTAAAGGCAGCCATTGACCTAATAAATATTTGAAAGTGCCAAAGAATGGAGTGAAAATCTCCCTTACTAACCGCCCAGGGTTGCTTATCATTCCCCAAATAATTTCCCAAGTTGAAGCTTCATCCCCTTCAGCATATTGACCGAATCTTTCCATCATAAATCTCTGGGAAATATCTTCGGAAAATAAAGGCATAATCAGATTTGTCAGAGCTACCATATAGGCAAAGCTGAGACTACACAAGGCGAGACCTATTTTCGGATAGCGTTTACTCAAAATTAGGTAGAATCCCACTCCAAATAATACTACTCCCGCATCCTCTCTCACTCCTAAGATCAATACCACTAAAACCCAAAATACAGACCACCAGCGTTTTTCCATTGCCAGCAGTAAGCTAAATACAAATAGAGGTATTTGACAAATATCATGGAAATTTGCTAGAGTCGGCCCTATGACTGCGTTAGCGCCGTAGAAACTAACGGTAATCATAGCTGATAAAGTAGGCCGAAGATATTCTCTAGCTAAAACATACAACACTAAACCAGCAGCCGTGACTAATGTAACTTGTAAAACTGTGAGAGTCACAGGAGAAGGAAAGAGGAAGTATATTGGCAACCACAATAAAAGAGTAGGGGTAAAATGTTGACCTAAACGGTAATAATATACCTCTGATACTTGGCCTTGGTGGACTACATTTGTAGAAAGAGCTGAAGAGAGGGAACTTTGAAAAAAACGACCGTGCATACTATTCCAGAAAACTTGGTTAAATATACCTTGGTCATAAGAAGCATAAAAACTGAAATAGCGGTGCAGACTAAACAATAGACATAATACAAAAAAGGCGATCGCTGCCACCAATACCACCTTCAAGAATTTATTTTTTTGCCAGCTAGCCAACATCCTCCACCTAAAGCTAAAGAATCCAGTATACCATCTACCAGAAATTTATCTCTTACTTGAGTCATCATAGCCACTTGCAAGGCTTGTAAGTGGCTATTACTCTAAAATTTGAATTAAGTCAAGCAGCTATTAGATAATCTGAATACAATCAACAATGCGAAATTAAGGTATTAGTGTCACAATATAAAGCAGATATTAAATTATCTCAGAAACTAATTTTATCTTATGGCCTATAAATTTAAAATATAAAAACAAATTTATTAATGGTGATCGGTAAACCCCACCCCGCTTGCCAGAAGAGGCCAAATATTCAGGGGGAATATTCAATTGGGTTGGGACTATATGGTAAATTATTGTAAAGAAGACACTAATAGAGTATCTCGCTTACCTAGAGAATTCCTACACAGACCTTCAGGAACACCTAATGATAGTGAAGGATTTTTACAACTGCTGCTGTTTATCAATAAACGTCCTGTTTCTCAAGAACAAATTCAAGCCATTCTTAAGTTCTTAAACAATTTAAAAAATGATTATCAGTTTGAATTTCAAGTAATTGATGTAGAAGAACAACCTTACATGGCAGAACACTTCAAATTGATTGCTACCCCAGTCCTGATCAAAATTAATCCCGATCCCAGGCAAACCCTGGCTGGCACAGATTTAATTGGGAAATTGGAATATTGGTGGCCACGTTGGCAACTTTCCTTACTAGAATATTGGCACGGTGATAATTCTCCATCCCCATCACAACCGTCTGAAGCAAAAGAATTATTTGCTAATTCCATCAATTGTGCTGCGGAATTAATGCAAATGTCAGACGAAATTTTTAGTCTCCAGCGGGAAAAAGAACAACTTCAAGCTCAACTACGATTTAAAGACCGGATCATTGCAATGTTGGCTCACGACTTACGCAACCCTCTCACAGCAATTTCATTAGCATTAGAAACCTTAGAATCAACTCAAAAAGCTGCTAATGGTCAATCACTCAAAAAACGTCCAAATCTTATAGGTAGACTAATTAAGCAGGCACGTTACCAAGTAGGCGTGATTGAAAGAATGATTACTGATATTCTGGAAAAACCAAGAGGTAAAAGCACCTGTTTACAAATTCAGCCAGAAAAATTGGATTTGGGAGCATTGTGTTATGAGGTGATGATTCAGTTGCAAAATCGACTGAAGTCAAAAGATTTGGACTTAAAAACAGATATTCCTAATGATTTACCACTGGTTTATGCTGATCGAGAAAGAATACGTCAGGTAATAGTTAATTTGCTAGATAATGCTATTAAGTATACCCCAGAGCCAGGAGAGATTCAGATTTTAATCCTCGATCGAACTACTCAAAAAGTTCAGGTGACAATTTGTGATAGTGGGCCTGGTGTTCCCAAGGAAAACCGCGCTCGGATTTTTGAAGATAGTTTTCGGATCAAACGTGATGAATCACAGGAAGGATATGGAATTGGTTTAGCTTTATGTCAAAGGATTATCCTATCTCACCATGGCCAAATTTGGGTAGATTCTAGCCCTAAAACTGGTAGTTGTTTTCACTTTACCCTACCAGTTTATCGGTGATGTTGGTTTTTTGATTATTGTTGACTTTTACACATATCAAGACTCACCAAACCTCAAATGATTGCCTTTGTGAGTAGCTAAAAATAGCCAGGAAAGTTTTGATTAAAAGTATGACTCTAGGGTTCATAATTTTTCCTGAGAGCTTTGATAATTTCTTGATTAGCTGGAGGAAAAGTAAATTGCTCAATTTCATCTAGAGTAACCCATCTAAACTCTTCACATTCGATAGTTTTTGGTATTCCACCCAAGTAGTAACAATGGTAGACATGAAGCCTAACTCTGATTTCAGAATAGCTATGATCTATTGTGATTAAATGTTCTTCGACTGTAATATCAATTCCTAATTCCTCTAAAATTTCTCTTTTAATACAAGCTTTTATAGTTTCATCGGATTCTTGTTTACCACCAGGAAATTCCCATAAACCACCAAAAGATTCTTTTGGTGGTCGCTTATCGATCAAAATTTGTCTCGCTTCATTCCATATAACAGCAACACCAACAGACTTGTGAGGTAATATCATGTTCGATTGAATATTGATGAATTAGGTAGTGCTATAGAAGTAGTAATTTTTGTACTATTTTTCCTTACACATATAAGGTTACATCAACTCATATCACTACTTGTACAGGATTACCATAAATTCATAATGGCCAAAGTCAGATCATTTTTGTAGAATTGGTAACATTTAAACTCAAAACTTTACACATAGGATTATCTCCATATTCGTGTGACAGTATAAAATTAAACGCCCGCAATTCCTACTCACCGTATAGAGAGGTGAGAAATCCTTGCGGGAGGAAATTTATGCAATCTCCGTTTAATTGCTAAATACTACGTTTGATTTTTTTTATACCCTAATAAAACTAACTAATCCTCATTATTCATGGTTTGATTTCCATGCAAAGACTTTTCAAACGTCATTCTCTGTTCAGCATTTCTGAGAAAATAGCCACTTATCATTGCTGAAGCTAATAATTTACCCAAGTTCTCTCGACTTGTAGTGACACTGACATTAAACTGTTCTGAAGGGAGATGGCCTAGAAGTCCAATAATATTACGTTCCATTACTTGAAAAACTTCTTGAGAATTAGGTTGTGATAATTGAGAAACTGTATCTGGACTCATAGATTGGACATATTGCCAAAGTAAATTCCCTGCTTCTGAATCTTCTTCAAAAAATTCTGATGCTTGATTTCTTCTATTGGTCACTTTCTACCTCCGTTTCAAGAAATTTTTCCATTTTTTTTATATTTTGCTATTGAAAGTATATTTTGATTGACTGAAGTACCGATTTTATATACTACATTTATGCCTTCTGTTATTTAGCTTTTTCTTGCCAATCAAGTTTCTAGGTTGCCGATTTAACTAGAATCGATTAGTTTCTATAGATAACTTTCCTACCTATGGTTTGCCTATTGATGCTGGCTTTTAAGTTCTAGGACATACCAGAACTTTTGGGATTCAAACCACCTTAATCGTAACATAATGGCGATTGAACTTCACCCCTCATGCAGTTCCCATCTATAATCTACGATAAGCTATGGGATAAGCAGGAGAGGCGTAAGGTTTGTTCTAGATAATGTCGGGTACGGCAAAAGCTTATAGCTGGAGGCACAACCTTTTTTTATCAGCCATCATCAGATTTTTTTTGCTTGTCTTTTCTTGGGGTTAATTAAGCATACACATGTTATAATTTGCGCTCCCAAGCCAGTTATTGCCAGGCACGCTCCCAACTCCACCTATAATTTGATGCGTGATGGAGATATTATATATTCGGGCTTAAATTCTACAACTAAGCACGTTTTACTAAGCACGTTTTACTCCGCAACATGAAATGCTTTTGCAACTACCTAACCTTGGATATTAAAGAATTTTCCAAATGCAGTATCTAGCCAAGATTTATTTAACGTGAGTTCGACAAAAAATATAAATCTCTAAATCATTATGCAGTATGTATATGGAAAAAGACTTTTTTACCTGTTATAGGTAATTTGTGTGCGGTCTTATATTGAAAATATTTCTGGCTTCTGGCAATTTTTTGATGGATTATACTTTCACGTTGTGCTAGTTTACGTATAGATTTACTATGGTTTTTACGTTTATTGTTGCGTTGGGAAACTTCAGCGAGAAGGTTGTGATAGCTAAGTCTAAAACTGGCCGTTTTTAACAACATCAGAAGCCCACAATAAAAGCGATAGCGAAGCCTGTGGGTACATCATACTAAATCCGGCGCGCGATGGGAGCTTTATTTAAACCCCGCCGGGGCGGGCGAGGTCTTTGTTAAGAGGGAAAGGCAAGAGGCAAGAGGCAAGCATGGTTATAGATGATTTGGAAAATGTACATTTGCCTCATTCGGGAGGAGCTACGCTTTCATAACCGGATTTGGTATCACAAGCCCCACCGTCTAAACGGTGGAGCCATTGACTATCCTTAACTAGCTAAATAATCATTCATATCTTGTTTTCTTTTACGAAGTTTACTCAGAGCTTCTCTTTCTATTTGTCGTACTCTTTCACGACTAATATTGAGGCGATCGCCAATTTTTGATAGAGTCATGCTTTGTCCATCTTCTAAGCCAAACCTTAAGGCTAAAACTTCCTTTTGTTGAGGACTTAAGTCAGCCATGATTAATTCTAAATCATTTCGCATGGAAGATTGGAGAGCATAATCTTCTGGAGAGGCTCCTGTATCTTCAAGTAAGTCTCCTAGCTCTGTATCTTGATTATCCCCAACTCGTAAATCTAGTGATAAGGGCAAACGAGCCCGCTCCAAACATTCACGAACTTGTTTTGGAGTTAAATCTAGTTCCTCTGCTATTTCAATGGTAGTAGCAGAACGTCCTAGTTTTTGAGTCAATTGGCGTTGGGCTTTTTTAATCTTATTCAGCTTTTCTGTAATGTGGATTGGTAAACGAATTGTACGACCTTTTTCTGCGATCGCTCTAGTTATGGCCTGACGAATCCACCAATAAGCATAAGTAGAAAATCTATAACCCTTAGTCGGGTCAAACTTTTCCACACCTCGCTGCATACCGATAGTGCCTTCTTGAATTAAGTCCAGCAAATCTACATTTCGTTTGATATACTTTTTAGCAACAGATACCACCAATCGTAAATTAGCCTCTACCATTTTGCGCTTGGCTCTTTCTCCTTGTCTAATAATTCGCTGCAATTCATAACTTGAGAGTTCTGTTGACTCAGCCCATTCTGCTAATGTTGGCTCACGACCTAACTTTTCAGCTAAGGATTGATTCTCTTCCTGCAAAGTTGTCAAGCGTTGTACCTGTTTTCCATAGAGAATTTCTTCTTCATGGGTTAATAGTGGCACACGGCCAATTTCTCTTAAGTAAGCACGTACAGAATCGGTGTCTGAGGTTTTAGCAGTGTTCATAAAATCTAATTCCCGCTAGATACCTACAATGGTAGGGGTTGGAATCATCCTACTCTGAACTAACAAGAAAAGCGGGCGGGCATTACACTTTTCTTGAATTTTTCTTAAATAAGTTTTTTCTGGCTATTTATTATGAGCCTTCAGTAGGGATGAGGGAGGAGTAAGAAAAAGCTTAACTGTTTCTACAATTAAGGGTTGAAAACCCCACATTCTTAACAGTGTTTAAAATTGCTTGGGTTTAGAACCCCTATCACATTTCTCCCTGTGCTTTCTACCTTTCTTCAAAAGTTTTAGATTTAGAGCTGCTTGTGGGAGAAGCCCCACACTAAAATTCTTAGTCTGGGATTCATCCTGGCAGATGCTGTATGATAAAAATTTAAGTGGTTTATAATCCGCACTTCACTAAAATTATGTTGTTAAGAGGAATATCCCTCCAAGGAAGTTCTGACCATGATGGAGTATGGGAAGCCCTAACTGTATTAGCTATGGGATCAGGGCTAACGCATGAGAAACGCAAAAACCGACTTGAGATGACTTTGCTGATGCAAAGCCGACGCTAACGTAATGACGGAAATACGTTATGTTGCGTAAGTCCTAACGATGTGAAAAGACTAGCTGCTCTAAAGGAAGCAAGCTATACTATTATGGAAGCATCACATTCAAGTGCCAGAGAGTTTAACTCCATCAAACTAAGTTATTGGAAGCCTTCAAATTGCTACCTAGGGGGACTTTACACTACTCAATACTATTTTAAAAATTTTAACATTTATCATAGTAGGTGGCTATACCTAGAAAAATTGATTTCAGATCTTAAAGTTATCATTTTAGGGTTCTAGAGTTTGGAACTAACTACATATTCATCAGATCAGAATTTAACCCTGACAGATGCACAAATAATGTTTTCTACTCCACAAAGGGAAGCAGAGTTGTTAGAGGCTGTTTGTAAAACTGAGATTAAATTCTTGCGTATGGTGGGCCATGGGGTCGATATCTCCTCATAATACCCCGCCCTTACGGGCGGGGTATACCTCAAGGGCGGGGTTTAAATAAATAATTTTAGTTGTCCGCCGTAACCCACCATAATTCAACACTCTAGCTATCTTAATATTCGCTTTACAAACAGTCTCTTAGGTAGTTAGTTACCTCAAGTAGTTGCAACCTTGTCTTATCAAAGGCTAGTACTGTCTTTTGAGAGCAGTGTACTGATTTTACTAAGTTTAATTGCCTATATGAGACTACTGATAAATCCTGAAAAAAATTGCATCCTGCACAACAAAATGACAAGATTTTTGCAAAAATAGTTCATAAAGTCAAAAGTCTATGACTTATTCTCTTGCTTTTGACTTTTAATTTTAGACTTTTGACTTACTTAAAATATGACTTATTGTCTTGGTATTATTACTGAATCTGGTATAGTAATGGCCTCTGACTCTCGTACTAATGCGGGAGTAGATTATATTTCTACTTATCTGAAGCTATTTGATTTTTCTCTAACTGGAGAGCGGGTAATCCTAATTAGCACTTCTGGGAACTTATCAATTACTCAAGCAGTCGTTACCGAGCTAAAAAAAGATTTAAAAATTTCTGAAGGGAATAATCTTCATACTCTCCCTACCCTCTATGAAATTGCTCGCTACATTGGGGGGAAAATTCGACAAATTCAAGAACAAGACTATTCTTAGCTACAAAAAGACAGGATAAATACAGGATGTAATATTTTATTGGGAGGTCAAATTCAAGGACAAGACCCGGAATTATTTTTGATTTATACTCAAGGAAATTGTATTTCTGCGACTCAAGAAACACCTTTTTTTACAAATTGGAGAAACTAAATACGGTAAACCTATATTAGATAGGGCTTTGAGTTTTTACACTCCTTTGGAGGCGGCAGCTAAATGTGCTTTAGTTTCTCTAAATTCTACTATGAAGTCTAATCTTTCAGTCGAACCACCGATTAATTTGGTGATGTATGAAAAAGATACTTTTAAAGTTAGGTATCGGTTGCAAATGCGTTTGGGAGACCCCTATTTGGCGAAAGTTAGAAAGTTCTGGGAGGAGGCTCTCAAACAAGCTCTTGATGAAATGCCAAATCTAAATTGGTTATATGATTGTCAAGAATCTCAGGAAAATATTTTGATTGATTGAACGAAGAAGGAAAATTTAACCTATCAAAAATCCCCATCCAGAATATTTAGCTGAGTGGGGAATAATTTAGTTTAGTTTGGGATTTACACATTTTTAGGTGAGGTGTCGCTTCATTAGACTGACATAACACGACAAAAAGTGGTTATCACTTTTTCCTTCTACCTGAACTTTCAGCAACACAATTTTTCAGAAAGCCAAGAGCAAAACAATATCTGGATTGTTTTGTAGAAGTAGTTATGTGAGTTGGTGTAACTTGTCCTGTATAAATAGAGATAGGGGAAAAATCACAAACTATAGCGCTTCGCTCTTGCGTATTTACAAATCAGGATTGGATCTCCTTTTACTTAGCAGTTCCCTTGTTTCAATCTGTAACTATACCAGCGCGAAGAGCTATAAATGCTACTTCCTCTAATGCCTTGAGAAATTGGCGTTCTTCGTTGGTAGGAGCTCCTAAGGAACCATCACGTTCCCCACCTCCCATGGAAATCCAGGGATTTTCACCCCATCCGGCTTCGGAAAACTTCAATCTTTCCCATTTTGGCTCTCATG
>JAJEAQ010000728.1 GCA_022822685.1 Trichodesmium sp. jk18x7bins.61 | reverse complement strand
GATGAGATAGTGCCTATAGAGGATGTAGAGATACAGCCTACCGAGAACAATTTATGCTTGTATTGATTTTCGACACCTCGCCACATGAAAAGGGTTAATTTATTATGCCGTCACCAGTGGTGGTGAATTTGTAGAAGTGCCTAAGTTCTTTAGAAAGTCTGAACATAGATTATCTCAACTTCAAAACAGATCGTCAAATAGAGAACATTCCATTGCCCAGGGGATTCTCAAGGGCCAAATATCAAAATTACAACACCTTTTCGGCACCTCGCCACATGAAAGAAGAATCCCGCGTTGTCGCGTTAGCGCCACGGAGTAAGTATGTCAATAGTACACCAATATGCTCATCCTGCCACATGAGTTTTTTATTAAACACTAAGATTTTTAGTTTGGGACTTCTCCAGAATTCTAGAGACGCTACTATTATTTAGTTAAGCTTTCGTTTTTAATGTATACTTGTGAGGTTTCTTGAAGATAGTCATAACATCTCTGAAGAAAATCTCCTTGAGAGTATTTTGTAGTAAATAAACGTCCTGCCAGATTTTTAGATTCAACATCTCCGATTTTTAGATAGAAGGCTTTACGCTTCTGATCTAAGTTGTTTACTTTAGCAAATTCAATCCAGGGGTTTGTTTCACAGAGAAAGTTTCAGTCTGTGGCTATCTCGCAGAATTAGTTAAAATTATGATAGAATCAAACTCTGTCTATAAAATTATCTTAATTTAGAGAATAGAGTAACTTTCATGGCTGTACCAAAGAAGAGAACCTCAAAATCTAGGAAAAATATGCGGAAGGCAAACTGGAAGCGTCAAGCGAGGCTGGAAGCACAAAAGGCACTGTCTCTAGGAAAATCAGTGTTAACTCAACGTTCCCATAGTTTTGTATATCCAAGTGATGAGGATGAAGAGGAGGAAGATTAATCAAAGGGAAAACAGAAAAGAAGAAAAAATCAACTTAATAGATATCTCCATAAATTAGGTTTTAGCTATGGCAGAATCAGGCTTTCAGATTTATTTTGGGAAATGTCTAATAAAGAAGAAAGTCTGAAGTTAGTCACTCAGTTTAAGTAGTTGCTTGAATAACTATTTGCCGGTTTGAATTCCCACTCAAGTGTAACATGATTTGATGAAATTGGTATAATTCGTTTTTTAGAGGCGGGGAACAAAGTTTGTCTTGATGAAAAGGCAGCGCAAAACATATTAAATCAAGCATTAAACGAGGCGTGTATTATCTTGTCGGCTTGTGAAGGCGGAGAAATTTTCAGCCTGTCAAGCAAGAAATTTCAGAAACTTAAATTCAGTTATCCTTGTTTTTAAACTCCCGTTATCATCTCTGATTTAACGGGAGAGAGCTTCACTTAATCCAGAAAAATAAATCCGCTAATTAATCCTTGCAGAAGGCAAAATTAACATAGCATCACCAAAAGAATAAAAACGATACTGTTGAGCGATCGCCTCTTGGTACAAACTTAAAAGGCGTTTTCTGCCAATCATTGCACTTACCAGCATCAAAAGACTAGAGCGAGGTAGATGAAAATTAGTGATTAAACCATCTACTACCTGCCACTTGTAGCCTGGATAAATAAATATATTAGTATGGCCACAGAATGGGGTCAGGAAAAACTGTTCCCTAGTATTCTGATGATTCAATGATGCTGCCCCTTCAAGAGCTCTAACTACTGTTGTTCCTACTGCAATGATTCGTCCACCATGAGCTTTTGTCTGATAAATCTTGTCTACAGTCAGTGGAGGAACTTCAACCCATTCAGAATGCATATTGTGAGTAGTAATATCCTTTACCTCTACTGGACGAAATGTACCGAGACAAACATGCAAAGTGATAAAAGCTCGTCTAATATTTTTGTGGTCTAGTTTCTCAAGTAACTCATCAGTAAAATGTAAACCTGCAGTAGGAGCAGCGATCGCTCCCGGTACATTGCCATATACAGTCTGATATTGTTCAGTTAGAGCCTCTGAATCTGTAACATAAGGTGGAAAAGGTACATGACCAAATAAGTCTAACAAATTAAATAGAGAAATTCTTGGAGGCAAATGAAACTGTAAAACACGTCCACCAGTTTCTGGATCAGAAGATAACACTGTTGCGTGTAACTGATAATCACAACCACGAGATGAATTAGGTTCAAACTCAATAGTTGCCCCAGTGATAAAACGTTTACCAGGCTTTACCAAAGCCAACCAACAATCATTTTCTATTGGTTTCAATAACAAGATCTCCACCAAAGCCCCAGTTGTTTTACGGCCATAGAGTCTAGCAGGAATAACACGAGTATTATTCAAAACCAGTAAATCTTCTGGTTGGAGTAAATCTGGTAAATCTCTGAACAGAAAATGATCCTGTGTGAGGGAATCTACAACCATTAAACGGGAGTTATCCCTAGGTACAACAGGATTTTGAGCAATCCTTTCTTGGGGAAGTTCATAATCATAAGCCTCAATAGACCAATTAACCTCCGTCATATTACTGGTATATAAAATCTAATTGGGGAAAAGTACCCATAAAAATTAGGGTACTTTTCCCCTAGTAATCTGGTGCATACAAAAGCCAACATATAACTATAGATATAGTTGGAGCGGGAAAATTCGGAGCAAATATTTCTTGTTGTTTTTAAACAACAGAATATATATTTGTTCTCAGTTCCTAGACATTTTAAAACATATACCTAAATTTATGCACAAGGAAGTGGTAAAATCCGCCCCGCTTCCTCTCACCGTTTTCCACCACCTTTAATGTTAACTCTGTGAAAAAAAGACAATTTAGGGGTTTAACCAAGGTAAAAGCGGCAGTTTTCAGCGGGATGTAGTGAGATTGAGATGGAATACCTTTACTTTTTAGCAAATACTAGCCTGTGCCTCAGAGTAGTTGAATACCTAGGTGCTGCCCATCAAGTACCGCTTCAGTATATGACAGTAATTCATCAAATTGATGGTTGGGTGGTAAAGATTAAAATGAGCCACTACTTGACTCCTGAACAACATGGAGATTTTCGGGCTTTTATGAATGAATTGGGAATACCTTATGAACCGGACATTCGTGTCAGAATGGCACTATGGGGTTTAGAAACTGGACAATCATCCTTAAGTGTGATGAGGCGTTATCAGGTAGCAGTGGTTTCTCATGGACAGCCGAATCAAGATGAAATCGAAGCATTCCGCAATCAATTTGTCAAGGGTTTGGGATATTGTCCAGAAACCTTGGGTTAGAGATTGAAATTTTTGGCTCGACTTTGAACAAACTGGCACGAAATCTAGCGTTCTCCAGCTCGGGAATGTCTAGATGAAAGCCAGCCTCACCCTGTCTTAAACAGACTTACAGCACTTTTGGGGATAATGAGGTACAGTAGGGGGGATTGGGGGCCATGCTCCGAGGGGAATATAATGTACCTCACCAACATAAAAAGCGCTGTAAGTTGCCTACACTGTTTTCCCTACCTCGTCACATGAATTAGTCGTAGTCCGTCAGGAAAGCTCCGATCTTAGGAGGCAAGCGCAAGTGGAGTATGTGGGAGTTTCACATAAAAGCAGAAGGAATATAATTTTGTAAAACAAGTTGGTAACCTGCAAACTCCACAGAATGTCCAACCTCTATAGTTAACCTAGATAGTTCCTCCTCTAGTGATGTGGTTCTGAGTTGAGTATAATCTTTCTGAGTATAATTACACTTGACTAAAGCCACATCAAATCTACAAGAATAATTTGCTAATTCTGGGCGATCGCTCAAAAATATTTCTGCTGTTTGCCATAACTTAGCTTGTTTTGACTCTGTAACTGCTAATAAACCATCTTCATCCCAGTTACCTTGACTACGAGTTTTTACCTCCACAAATACAAGAAGTGGAAATTTTTGACCCAGATTATCCTTGAAGGGAGAAGTTGTCATTGCAATAATATCCAACTCTCCCCAACGACATTGCCACCTGCGATGAAATATTTGCCAGTCTTGCTGTGTTAACCATTTTACTACTAACTCTTCTCCCAAAATACCTCGATCAATTTTTTGGGAAACAGGGGGAAACTGCCTAGATGAAGAATAGCTCATTTTGATTTATCCTAATTACAGACTACTTTGAGGAAATTAGGTAGGTAGAAGTTTTATGAACTTTAGACAAAAACCAACTTCTCATATTTTAATCAGTTTTGTCTTTTCATTAATATTGTATATCACTGCTACTGGGGCAATAATTGGCTTAACATTTACTGAGGCGAAACCAACTCTGGCGGATGAGTATAACAAACAAATCTTAGTAGGTGTGGATTTTTCAGATCGAGATTTAACTAATGATTCATTTACTAAATCTATTCTCCGTCAAAGTAACTTCAGTAATGCCGATTTAAGTGGTGTTAGCCTGTTTGGCGCTCACTTAGAAGGGGCAAATTTAGTTAAAAATAGCATTGTCTAAGTTATTCGACCTTAGATAATGCTATTTTTAACAAAGCAAATTTAACTAATGCTATTTTAGAAGGTGCTTTTGCTTTCCATACTCAACTCCATGGTGCAATTATTGATGGAGCAGATTTTACAGATGTTTTTATGGGAGAAGATACCCAAAAAGAGCTATTTCCCATAGCTCAAGGTACTAACCTTATTACAGGTAATGACACGAGAGATACACTATTTTGTGATTAATTAGATTTCTTGCATAAGTGAAATCAGAAGTCACAAGTTAAGACAAATTAATGATTTATACATACTAATTTATTTAACTTTCAATGGATGGGCTAACTACTTTTCAAATCTTAGTCAGTAAGAAGACTTTCTCCAACTTAGATGACTTAGGAATGAGAATTTAATTACTTACATAATTCAGTCAGACTGAGGTTTAACCTATTTAGACTTTGCTCTTGAAATTCTGTATTTGATTTGAGCCTCATTCCTTACTATAAAAAAGACTATGGCTATATCCTTTTGTGGAGTATACTTCTAGTCTGCTTAAACATATGAGCAGGAGCAGCAAATGGGGCAAAAGAAGCAATAAAAATCCCGTTTTTGTCAACGTGGTGATGAAACCTCACCCATCTAAACGATGGAGTAGTTGATGAAAATCTTGTTTTGTAATTCAGCTTTAGCACCAGGCTCAGTTAAAGATCAATTTTACAGCTAATCATCATCAAAACTGCTGTAATTTTTTTTATTTATGAGACAAATTGTGTTACTATCAGTTTTGCTTAGTTAATAGCAAATGTGGATAGAGGATTCAGTTATCCTTGATATTCTCTCGTCTTTGAGTGAGGTAGAGTATCCATGGAATTCTGAATCAATCCTGAATCAAAATTTAAGGAGGAAAAAATGAATTTTGGCAATTTGGCTAAGATTGTGGCTGGTGTTGCTGGCGTAGCTGCTACTGGTTATGGTGTAAAAAAAGCCGTAGATTATTTTCAAAACCGCGCTCAAGAAGAGCCAGATCCTGGACAAACTGAAGAAGCAGAAGTTGAGTTATCGTCAGAAGATGTTGCTTATGCCACTGTAGAGCCTGAATCAGTGCAAGGTTTCCTCGATGCCAGCTTTGGCGCTGAAGGTCGTTATGTTCCGACTCGCCCACCTAAAGTATTTGAATATCAAGACCAACAATACATGGTGATCTGGGCTTACGATAACGAGAAAGAAAAAAATCAATTATTGGGTTTTCAATACACTGATGAAGGTCGGCAAATGGTTGCTAGTGTTGGATATACTGCTGATGCTACTGACTATAATCTCAACTTAGATGGCACAAATTTAGCTGTTGAAATTAGTGGTAATGGAGAACAACTTACTTCTGGCCAAGGTGAAACTGACGGTACAGATGAAGTTGATTTAGTTCCGATTGGCTAATTTGATTTAGCGATCAGCGTTAGTGGTACATAGTTTCCCTCCGCAGAAGTTAGGCATCGTTTGTAGTTGGGATGCCGCCCCCATGATCAAACTATATTGCTCAAGCTCAACTATGGACTTTATCCTTCTTTTGTCACTATCGGGAAACATTTTATATTTTCTCATCCTAGAGCTTTTGTCTGTTAAGCGATGTAGCTAACGCTAGACAACGCCTGCGCCGGATTTTTTACTAGTAATAAATACAAAAAAATGATTGTTGTTTTTATTAGTAGAAAAAAAATGCTGTATCCCTGAGTAATAAAGTGTTCGGAAACTCATATTTTACTTTGAGCTTCGGAGAGTGACAGAAGAAGGTTATTATAATTGTTTTCACAAACATGACCAGGACTTACGGATTTTTTGGTTGTACACGCTATATATAGTGTGAAGCTGTATTTTTAACTTAACTATATACTGCTTTGGCCTCAGTCCTGATGACATTATATGGAGCTACAATAAATTTTGCAGGTTGCGGGCAGGATGCCCACCCCACATGTTGAATAAATATTTGCTACATATCAAGAATTGAGAATTATTGCGATCGCTAACTCTTTTTTAGTGCATTAATTATCTCTTCTGGCTCAAGACGCTTTGTATAATCTGGATCGACGAAAGCATGAATAATTGTACCATCAGAAGCAATTACATAAGTGGCAGGAATTGGTAATTCAAAACTTTGAGCACCGAAAAACTGAGTCTCAAGCCTCCCCCTAGAAGGGGGACTTTTTGGGGTTGATTTAATTTAATACCCCGCCGGGGCGGGGGAGGTTTACCGCTCGGGCGAGGCATTAATAAATATGCTATAACCTTGTTAATTTAGAACATAAATCATGAAAGCTAGAGCTCGTGCTCGAATTGAGCCCACAACCTCGCCAAAAACCAAGTAAGCCCAACTATTTAGCTGTAGAGCTGTTGTCGGGAATGATTCTCTAGCTGATTGTCAACAAAAAGAGCACTCAGGAGAAAAAAAGCCTACTAATGCACAAC
>JAJEAQ010000467.1 GCA_022822685.1 Trichodesmium sp. jk18x7bins.61 | reverse complement strand
CAAATCATCCTTTGCTCTCCTCCATAAAAAAGTGCAGCATCTTCTACTATGATTTATTTATAAGTATTTAACTGAACGTGATATGACTAATATTGGTACAAGCAAAAATCGCAATCGAATCATAATTATGAACCAGGAATTACGTAAGATTCTAGCATCTAATGGTGCAACTTTCCAAGACTATGCTAATGGTGGCACTATTCCAATAAGTTTTAATAACGATACCAAAGCAATAGAAGCTGCAAAACAGGGAGTAGCACTCTGCGATCGCTCCCATTGGGGACTAATAAAAATTTCTGACGAAGACCGCCTGCGCTTCTTACACAACCAAAGTACCAATAATTTCAACATTCTCCAACCAGGCCAAAGTTGTGAGACAGTCTTCGTTACACCTACCGCCCGTACCATTGACTTAGCGACAGCTTACATTACAGAAGATGCAGTGCTGTTGCTAGTCTCTCCCAATCGTTGCCAGCAGTTGATGGAGTGGTTTGATCGCTATCTATTCCCCATGGATAAAGTTGACCTAAAAAATGTTAGCAACGAACACGCCATATTTAGTATTATTGGACCTGAAAGCAAAAACCTGATAGAAAAATTAGCAGGTATAACTCCCCCAGTGGTGTCCAATGTTGGTCACCAATTAATAAGTTTAGCTGATGTAGAAGTTCGGGTTGCTGTTGGTAGTGGTTTGGCAATGGCGGGATACACTTTGATAGTTTCTGCAAGCAATGCTGCTCAAGTGTGGCAAATTTTGATAGAAACAGGAGCAATACCCATGGGCGATCGCCTATGGCAACAACTGAGAATTGAACAAGGCCGCCCCGCTCCAGACTATGAACTTACAGATGAATATAACCCCCTTGAAGCTGGTTTATGGAAGACAATTTCTTTTGAGAAAGGTTGTTACATTGGTCAAGAAACTATTGCTCGTTTAAATACATATAAAGGTGTAAAACAACAACTTTGGGGCATTCGTTTGAGTGGAATGGTAGAATTAGGAACTGTGGTCAAAGTTGGAGATGAAAAAGTCGGAAAACTTACCAGTTGTACAAACACTAATGATGGTTATTTTGGTTTAGTTTATATTAGAACAAAAGCAGGTGGGGTTGGTTTAAAAGTGGAAGTAGGAGATGTAAAAGGGGAAGTAGTTGAGATACCTTTTCTGACTCATCAATACCATGATAATTAGTTGTTGAGAGATAGCTTTTATAAATTTATAATCAAGGAAGAAGTAAGACAAAAACTGGTCAATTTCCAACAATTTTTATGAGAGTAGACTGCTGTAGGGACTTCTATAGAACGTTCCTACAAGGGTTTCATTTTTGACGATTAGGTAATAACTGTAGTGTATACTGGGTTGTAATGCACCCTACGAGTAGAGTTGCTTTTTAATTTGAATTTTTGATATCAAATCCGTTTAATTAGGTATAAAAAAATTGCCATAGCGACCTAATTACCAAATCTGATCTGAGATCTTCCCTAATGAATTATGACTACTGACTCCTAACTACTGACTCCTAACTAACTATACCGATACTAGCGGATTTGATCTGACTTAATAAAGCGTATCCTTTTGGCGTTCGTTTCATCCTAAATCCCTAAAAGCCTGACATTAATCTAGTAATTAGGATGATAAATTTATGGGAACACCTACTATTTATTTTCCCCCTGTTTTAGAGTTAAAAATTGACTTAACTGACGAACAATTTTGGCAACTTTGTCAGGAAAATGATAATTTGAGATTCGAGAAAACAGCAACGGGAGAACTAATTATTATGTCACCTACAGGTAGTGAAACAGGAAGGCGTAATGTGAAAATTACTACTCAATTAGATATTTGGAATTCTCAAAATAATCTCGGTGAAGTTTTTGACTCCAACAGTGGGTTTAAACTACCATCAGGTGCCGAATGCTCTCCCCATGCTTCTTGGGTAAGTCGTCACCGTTGGGATGCCTTAACATGGGAAGAGCGGGAAAGATTTGCCCCTTTATGTCCGGATTTTGTAGTAGAGTTAATGTCGCCGAGGGAGCATCTAGAAAAAGCTCATGCCAAGATGCAAGAATATATGTTAAATGGCGCTAAATTAGGATGGTTAATTAATCGCGCCCAAAGACAAATAGAAATTTATCGTCCTGGAAAAGAAGTCGAAATTTTAGAGAATCCTCAGACAGTTTTAGGGGAAGATATATTGCCTGGATTTGTGTTAGATTTGAGTAAGATTTGGTAATTATATTATGTTCAGTCAAATCTTTTTATCACTAATTATTTGAACATGGTATTAAGATGTCTTTTATGATAAAAAGCATCCCCCCAAGTTTCCCTTTCCCAACTGGTTTCTACTATTTCCAAATCAAACTATCCTAAAAATTTATCTAATTGCTCAACTCTGGCGCAATTTTTATATAATTCATCTCGATTAACTTCGGTGATAATATAATCAATATTTTTCATAGTTTCACGACTACCTTTAAATACTTCCAATTCATATCCTTGAACATCAATTGTGAGGAAGTTATAGTTTTCTCTTGCCTCTAAGAAGTCATCAAGTCTGACCATTTATACAATTTATTCTCTATCAAAAATAATTTGAGGATACTGTTCAAAATGCTTTTTAGGCTCCAAAATAGATGATGACATTCCATTATTAGCAGTTTCTACATACATCTTGATTGTTTTATTGTCATTTCCTAGAGCTTTATGAAACAACTTAGCATTCCATGTAACGTGAATTTTCAGAAAATGAAAATTATGGGAGAGTGGTTCAAAGAAAACTAAGTTATTTATGCCTAATTTTTGGTAAATCTCATACTCCTGCCCATAATCAGATCCAATATGTATTAATCCCTTAATCTGCAATTGATATTTATGAAAAATTTCTTCTAAATCAAGAGAAAGATTTTTAGCCCCTGCTTTTCCAATATTTCCAAACATTTTTCACTCCTGATATTTATGATTCTAATTTAGAGATTGTTTGTAAAAGTCAGTTGAAATCCCTGTCTAAGTTAGGGAATAGGGGAAATATATTCTCATTCTGGCTCCTGACTCCTGAATTCTTTCTTGATAAATAGTCACTTAGCAATTAATTTGCTTCATCTTTAATTAGTTAAACCTACCAAAAATTCAGCTTTCTCTATCAATCCTTATATGGTAACTCTAAAGGTATTTGCCCTAGTAAACCCTTACGAAAATCATCCAATATTCGTCTGGCAGTACGCTCAACATCTTCTTGATTAAGTTGCTTTGCTACTGTGTGTAAATAGCCTTCACCTGTATAGTTAGTAGGTTCTAATTGATAACGAGATTGTAAACAAGAAGCAGACACAAAACTATTATTATCATTCTCCAGAGAAGTTAATAAATCAATCAGACTTGCAGCAATTCGTTGATTATCATAAGCTGCATCACCAATATCTTCACAAATAGCTAACTTAATTGCATCTTCTGGATTTTTAATCCTACTAGGAATTACGCCAGGAGCATCTAATAATTCGATTTCATCAGATATGCGTACCCATTTTAATTGTCGCGTCACACCAGCACGTCTCGCACTTTCAACAACTTTTCTCTTCAACAATCGATTAATTAGAGCCGATTTTCCTACATTGGGGAAACCAATTACAACAGCACGCACAGGGCGAGGCAACATACCGCGATCGCGTCGTCTTTGATTAACAGCACTTCCTGCTGCTCGCGTTGCCTTGGCCACCTCCTTTACCCCATCACCTAATTTAGCATTAGTAAAATAAGGTACTTCCCCCTCAACTTCAAACCACTCCTGCCACATTTTCATAACTTCTGGTGAAATCATATCCATTCGGTTGATTACCAAAAGCCGTGATTTACTCCCCACCCACTCAGAAACTTGGGGATGGTGAGTAGCTAATGGGATACGGGCATCTCGAACCTCAAGAACTACATCAACTCGTTTCAGTTGTTCCTTAAGATTGCGTTCGGCTTTGGCAATATGGCCTGGATACCATTGAATAGTCATCTTTAGCTACTGGATAAAAAACGCTCGGCCACCTCAGTCATAGTCCCCTTAAGTTAAAGGGAACTTATGTGGCTCAGAGCTAGACGTTCACGAAGTCAGAAGTCAAGTCTCTGGGCGACTTGTCAGAAGTCAGAAGTTCTACCTCTGCTGGAAATCAGAGGATTCAACCAACGAAATTATGTTTTGATTTTTTCGGAATCAAATAAGGAGGCTTGATACCAACTTCGGACTAATTATTCTGACTTCTGACTTCTGACTTCTGAGTTAAATCCGAAGGACTTCGGTAATTATAACGAGCGCACTCCTAATTGAACAGAATCCCCCGCGCTTACCTCATCTAAATCTAAAGATTATAGATGGGGTAAGCGGGAGTGACTATTATGTGATACATTAGTATTTGGTATGGTAAAAGCTGATGGCTGGAGACACGACCTTTTTTTTACATAGCCATCATCAAGTTTTTTTTGTTGGTTGTATTTCCCTGGGGTTAAGGGCGCAAAAGCTCTTATGAATCGCGATCGTAGCCAGCTCAAGCCAGGCACTTGAATCTCCATCTATAATCTTTGATGCGCGATTAGTGCGTTCAAAAAATAGGTTTGCTATCTACACACCGGTTCCAACATCACCTCAGCTCATACCGCAATCGATCATCTTTCGGTTGCACAATCCCGCCCTGCTCGCTTCAGCGCACCGTCAGGACTATGTCTAGGGCACTACCAAAATTGGACAAGGAGAGAGATTAATAATCCTATTACTCACACTATCAGTAGCTCCTTCTTCCGTCAAACCGGTGCCTCGGCAGCCAATCACAATTAAATCAGCATTAATCTCATCTGCCACATCACAGATAGTAAAGGCTGGTTGGCCTTCTCTTTGGATAGTTTCAGCTTCAATACCCTGCTTGGCAAATAAATCTTTAAATCCCTCTAAAAGTTGGATAACTGTTTCTTTGGAAGTCATTTCTGGGTGAATTACTTCCTGGCCTTCTTGAGGTATTTCTAATACTGACATTAATACCAGGCGAGCCTGATAAGTGTTGACAATGTTAAGAACTTTTTCCGCAGCTTCTTGGGCTTCTCGGCTGCGGTCTATGGGAAATAGAACTGTTTTAAACATAGTAGTATATTTGGGGCACGGAGTCCGATAAAATGTTTACCGTGAACAAATTGGTTTAACCTAATTTTATCAATTAATGGGCCGACAAGACCCGATTTATGGACATTGATAACAAATATTAGGAGATTCATCCTGTGACAAAAAAAACTGTAGCAAATTTATCGGCATCTGACCTATCTGGCAAAAAGGTATTGATGCGGGCAGACTTTAATGTGCCTATTGATAACGGTAGTATTACAGATGATACTCGGATTCGAGCGGCTCTGCCCACAATTCAAGATTTAATTTCCAAAGGTGCAAAAGTTATCCTGACCAGCCATTTTGGACGTCCCAAGGGACAGGTAAATGAGAAGATGCGTCTGACTCAAGTGGGAGAGAGGCTGTCTGAATTATTGGGTAAGGAAGTTAAAAAGTGTGATAACTGTATTGGTGAGGAAGTAGCTTCTACGGTTGCAGCAATGCAAAATGGTGATGTGGTTTTGCTGGAAAATGTCCGTTTCTATGCTCAAGAGGAAAAAAATGATCCAGATTTTGCTAAGAAGTTAGCTTCTGTAGCTGATTTGTATGTCAATGATGCTTTCGGAACTGCTCACCGGGCTCATGCTTCTACTGAGGGTGTGACTAAATATCTGAGCCCTTCTGTGGCTGGCTATTTAATAGAGAAGGAACTTAAATTCCTCCAAGTTGCTCTAGAAAATCCACAAAAACCTCTAGCCGCAATTATTGGAGGATCTAAGGTTTCTAGTAAAATTGGTGTGATTGAGGCTTTGTTGGATAAGTGTGACAAGTTGCTCTTGGGTGGAGGAATGATTTTCACTTTTTACAAAGCTCGTGGTTTAAGTGTGGGTAAGTCTCTGATTGAAGACGATAAGTTGGAGTTGGCTAAGTCTCTGGAAGCTAAGGCAAAAGAGAAGGGTGTAGTAATGTTGTTACCTACTGATGTGATTGTGGCTGATAAGTTTGATAATGCAGCAAATACTCAAACTGTTAGTGTTGAGGCTATTCCTGATGGTTGGATGGGTTTGGATATCGGACCTGATTCTGTGCAGGTTTTCCAAGATGCTTTGGCAGATTGTCAAACTGTAATTTGGAATGGCCCAATGGGTGTGTTTGAGATGGAAAAGTTTGCTAAGGGTACTGAGGCGATCGCAAATACTCTGGCTGGGAAGAAGGATGCTACTACTATTATTGGCGGTGGTGACTCTGTTGCTGCTGTGGAGCAGTTAGATTTGGGCGAGCAAATGAGTCACATTTCTACTGGTGGTGGTGCTAGTTTGGAATTGTTGGAAGGTAAAGATTTACCTGGTATTGTTGCTTTAGACGAAGCATAAGAATAAACAATTACTTTTGTTCCTGTTATTGATCACCAAAAACGCGGTTAAAGCCTTGCACATCTAGAAGAGCTAAGTTAGCAGCGTTGTGATGTTGCTCAAGTTTTCCGGCGTTATCCATAACCCTTGTAGGGACGTTCCATGGAACGTCCCTAATAATATCATCAGAACTCTTGCTTGCTAAAAGATCATTTTATATCAAGTGCTACTGGGAAAGTCATAGCATAAAACTTGAAAGAGATGGTACAAAAAATTGGTATTCAAAATTTGTTCTACATTGCTCATTTTGACAATTTCTAATTAGGTTCGTAGTTGCACTTTAGTGCTTCAAATATATACTTGAAGCACTAAAGTGCAACTACGAACAAAGATTTTTTTATAACTAATTATCAGAAGATGATTTAACTTGCCAGGCAAAAAAAATAAGCCCTCTCCCAATAAAGTCGCCTCAGAATAAGAGCCCCAGATACACATCAAGTATTTAACAGACATTATAATCGCAG
>JAJEAQ010000705.1 GCA_022822685.1 Trichodesmium sp. jk18x7bins.61 | reverse complement strand
ACCCATTCAAGAGCATTCCTTTGACTACCTGAACTGCAGTTATTTTTTCTGCTGCTTGTTCTCCAACAAGTTGATTGATTTTCTTTTCGCGTGCCAATTTCATCAATGATTCCCCCTACCAATCCTAAGTGGTCTAAATTACTCACTTCTACTGACATTTTTCACCCTTTTTTTTACTCTCTTCTCTAGAATGACACTTTGAGATTTTTTTTCTTAAGTCTAAATACTTACTTAAGTTTTCCTGTTTTCATATACTACATTTTGTCGTGCGGAGTGTGGGTTACAACTATAGTTTTTTCATAGATATTTGAGACAAAAGCATTACCCATTCACCAACGCCAAAGATCGACTTATTATTCCTCAAGACTGAATTATACCAATGCTACCGGATTTGATATTAGGCAATAGCTGCTCAGATATCCTAGGAACCCATAATGTGCCTCACCAACATTAAAAGTGCTGTAAATATACAATTAATAAGCAATTTGATAGTTGCTGTCAATAAATAAAAGATAGTCGTGTCTCCAGCTACCAGGTTTAGCCCTATCTTCTATCACAAATAATACAAAAGTAATTATCATACCTGTTTAACCCATCGCTGATCATAGATTTTAGATGTGGTCAACAGGGGGTTAAGTTCAATATTTCAGATATTTGAAGTTATTTTTTAATCAAACACATAGCATAGTTAAAAATATCAAATATTTCATAATTAGTAATCGAACTTCTAATTTAATCATTTTAAGTCTTATAAATAACTTGATTTCGATGATTTATATCAGAAAAAGAGCATTATGAAATTTTATGGTTGTCCTTCAATATCTGTAGAGATTTATTCAATATCTTGGGGTTTTCCTTCAAAATCTTTAGCATAAGAGTTGAGCAAGGTACTTAGTTGTGAGGGAACACCAGCCTGGCCAAAAGATATCCGCTCCTCTGGTTGTGGATTTATGTTTTGCTCAATAGCTTCATCAACCGCTTTAGAAATAGAACTTTGAAGTTCCTCTTTAGCTTTACTCCTTTGAAACTGCGCTCCCTCTTCAGTAGTAGCGTATAAAGAAGGAAGTCTATTCAAAGCATAAGCTGCTATCTCTCCCACATCAGGAGTTTTATCGGTAGTGGCCTCAATTTCTGCTACCCTTGCGATCGCTTCAGATAATACTAACTCCTCCATCACATTAATAAATTGTTTACGAGGTAAAACGACTACTTCTCCTGTCAGCAAAGTTCCCATTAAATGATCAAGAGCCATGTATTCCTCAATTGATAATTCAGAAGCTGTATTACAGATTCGTCCTACCTCTGCTTCCATAGAAGGTGTTAAATAACCATCTTGTAAAGCTTGTTCAACAATTTTTTCTATACTCATCACTATTTATTTAAGATTACTGAGAACAGTTTTAAAATAACATCTATTAGGGAATGCTTCTTAGGATAAGGTTATCAGTTAATTAAAGTCAAGAAAAACTATTACCTTATTACTCAAAGCATAACTGAAAAATTACAGGTAGATTCACAGGAAAAATTTTTGATACTTTGATGCATAAAATTTTTTTGATAGTTTTGATAGACTTTTTATAGAAATCTTATTCAATACCTTTGTATCGCCAAGGAACAGGATCTACGGCTTGACCATGCACATATAGTCCCCAGTGAAGATGAGGGCCTGTAGATGCTCCTGTAGACCCTACAGCACCAATTATCTGGGCAGCTTGAACAAAATCACCCTCTTTGACATCAACACGACTCAAATGCATAAAAATACTTGTTACTCCTTGACCATGATCAATCCCCACAGTATTACCATGAATCTCAAAACCCTGAGATTCTAATCCTACTAAAGCAATACGGCCAGCAGCAGGAGCGATTACAGAGGAGCCATTGTAATCTGCATAATCTACCCCGCGATGATAATAGTCCTCAGCGAACTCCCCATTATAATACCGTCGCACCCCATAAACTGTACTCACAGGACCGCGGTTCGGACGAAGAAAAGGACCCTGCCAAAATTTCTCTGGGGTGATAAGTTGCTTAAATGCTCCTACTCTGTCAAATTCTAAATCTGTTCCTGGCAGCGATTCTTTATCAGGAGGTAACCAGATAGATTGAGTGGGAAAAGAGCGATTTTGCAGATACAAGTTTATATTTTGTATACCAGTTTCAGTGGTAATTTGAAGCTGTCTAGGACCTGATTTTACTAAGGGAGTTGTGGGCAACAATGCTCGGAATCTATTTTTTCCAATAGAAAATGAAGGATAGGTTTTTCCATCCATGGTCACTGTGGGATTTGAGGCTCCCTCTGATTGCTGAATCACAATGGATATAGTATCTCCTAGTTGTGGATTAGTAGGATTTATCTGTACAGTTTGAGTCAGAGCAGGCATAGCCACTAGAAAAACTGCTGTAATACTGGCTAAGATCAAACCGTGGACAAACTGTTTAACTTTCACTGACAAAAACATTAATTAATTATTTTAAGTTCCTGGTCATATATAACACAGGTAGAGGTGAGGGCACAGAGCAGAAATGAGATCCGAAAGTCGGTCTTGGAGCATATACAAACCCCAATCAATTCTAGGCAGAGCAGGTAGACAGTCAAGTCTTAAACTTAGAAGGTAAGGATTCAGGTATCTCAAACCCAGT
>JAJEAQ010000470.1 GCA_022822685.1 Trichodesmium sp. jk18x7bins.61 | reverse complement strand
GCGTACCGCGCCAAGACCAATTACCTTCAGAAGTGCTAGGTTTATTCATAATAGCTTCTTCTCCCAAACCTAAAATATCTTGAAGCGGAAAAATTGCCACAGAAGCTACAGAAGACATAGCTAAACGAATTAAATCCCAGTGAATTCCATAACCACAAGTGCAACCGAGAAAACGTTTGACTCGCTCTTGCTCTTCAGGAGAGCGGTTATTAAACCAGCCCACAGTAGTATTACTATCATGATTACCAGTGTAAACAACCCAATTGGGAGAAGTATAGTTGTAGGGTAAATACGGATGCTCACTGCCAGAGTCAAAAGCAAAATGGAGAATCTTCATGCCAGGAAATTCGAACTGATCCCGCAAAGCTTCTACTTCTGGGGTAATAATCCCTAAATCCTCAGCAATAATTGGCAGTGTACCTAACTTCTCATTAATAGTTTTAAACAATGCCTCACCAGGAGCTTTAAGCCATTCACCATTGATAGCTGTAGTTTTGCCCTTGGGCACTGCCCAATAAGATTCCAAACCTAGAAAGTGGTCAATTCGGATTAAGTCCACTTGATTGAGGATGGACTGAATACGTTGTACCCACCAAAGAAAATCTTCCTGTTGTAATCTATTCCAGTTATAGACTGGGTGGCCCCATAGTTGACCATTCTCGGTAAAAGTATCTGGAGGAACGCCTGCCATCAATTCTGTTTCACCTGTTTCTGCATCTAGACAGAATATTTCAGGATGAGCCCAAACATCTGCACTGTCATGGCCAACATATATAGGAACGTCACCGAAGATTTTGATTCCTTCCTGATTAGCATAGCTTTTCAGCTCATCCCACTGTTGGAAAAATTGAAATTGAACAAATTTATGGTACTGAATTTCATCAGCCAAAAGTTGCTGCCATTTTTCTAATGCTGCGGGTTGACGATAGGCAATTTCCTTCTCCCAAGTATGCCAACTATCTTCTTTGTGAGCTTCCTTCAAAGCCATATAGAAAGCATAATCATCTAACCAAAAAGCTTTGCTGCTACATAGCTCCTGGAATGCTTTTTTTTCTTTAGATTCTTTTGTCTTAAAATTATTGTAGGCTGTCCTTAACAGAGAACCTTTGATTTGTTTGACTGAATCAAAATCTACTCGCTCATCAGGAAACTCTGGCAAATTAGACAAGTCTTCTTCATTGAGTAATCCCTGAGCTCGCAATTTATCTGGACTAATTAGCAAGGGGTTTCCTGCCATTGCGGAATAAGCGAGATAGGGAGAATTACCAAAACCTGTTGGCCCAAATGGCAAAATTTGCCAAATCTGCTGCCCACTATCTCTCAAAAAATCCACAAAATTGTATGCTTCTGGGCCGAAGTCACCAATTCCAAAGCGACTGGGGAAACAAGTTGGGTGCAGTAAAATACCGCTAGATCTTGAAAGTGGCATAGCTAAACCTAGAAAATAATAATCAAAAAAAACTGCTGACATTAAATGCGAGCGCATAATTAATTCTACGATGTAGAAAGTATTTTGACACCACACTTAAGAATTAAAACTATTTGAGCATCCAAATTCAACAGTTGTAGTTGCTTCTACTCTTAGAGTCAAAATAGTAGTAATCAACATGAAAATACTACCAACAACAACTGCTGATCAGCGATCGCCATGAAAAAAAATACTGTATTATCCATCCAAAGACATAGGAAATGTGAAGCGCTACAGATGCACTATTGCTGTCTAGAATCCACTATTTTGCCGGATATGATATTACTGAGGTACTAAACATCTGTACATATTATTCTTTGACTTGAATACTTGTTTAACTGAAATAATATGTTTCTTAATCACCTTTTCTACTGCATTTTTTGTATGCTCAGACATTGATAATAGCCATCTATTAATATCAATGTGCATCCACTGTTGACTTGCATCATTATAAACAGCAAATTTGAGCATATTTTGTATATTTGCTGAACCTGCCGTCTCACTAACTGCTTTTCATGGAGTAAGTTAAGCCATAAAATGATTCGTAACTAGGCTGAAAATATTGCTCCCATCTATTCCAATCTAAGTTGTTGCGATTTAGCATTTTCTCTGCAAAAACAGTAGCTAAACCTTCTACATAACAGTCAAGTAATTGTGCATTTAATAAGTGGAATATTTCGTGGGATAATTGACCATGAAAAGTATATTCAGATGGTTTACGACTTAAGTAGATAGTAAATTCACCTGTATTCGCATTATCAAGTACAGTTAAAGGAGTTGTATGTAAGCGTAAATTGAGTTTTTTGACTGGTATCTTTGGTTTACCGTAGAGTTTTTGACTATAATTAAATCCTGATTCAACAAAATAATAAACATTAGATTTATTCAAATTAGTATCTAATCCTTCTATTTGAGGTGATAGAGGAAATTGAGCATAAACTTTTTGTTGAAGAGCCAAATGAGGAATGTATAGAAAAATCTGGAGCGAAATAATTGTAATAAATAAAAATTTTGCTGGAAAAATATTTACCATAATTTTTATAAGTAAGTAGGTAAAATTAAAGTATAAAATGCTTGTGAGAAAGAAAAGCTAATCTAGCAACAACTACTAGGGGTTAAATAATTTCTTTCTCCTCACGTAATACCTACCTCGTGGTTTTATATTTCTTTCCACAAATGCCAATGATACTCTACCCAACTTGCGGAGCGATCGCTGTGGAGTTTCATTATACCTCATCATCCGAACTATGATATTAGAGCTGTTGTTCAATAGATGAACAAAACCCCTAAAACTTAGACTGAGCAATCATTGAGTTACATACTGATTTTCTTTTCCACCTTCTTACTTACAGTTTTCTGAATTAACCTGATATAATAAACTGTATAAATTTGACCAACAAACTAATAATAAAAAGACTCAAAGTAGCAATCGCAATTACAAATAAAACCAAACCACCTAACAGTAGGAAAATAAACCAGCGATCGGCACTCTGATTAACTTGAGGGGATTTTAAATGGTTCTCCAATATATCCATATTTTTAGAATTTGCTTTCCATGCCACATCAAACAAATCTCCAAAAACAGGCACGGTACCAGCCAATGAATCAAATACAATATTAGAAGCCATCCGTGTCAAAGTTTCTCTAGATAATCCCATAGTTGCTGCAGAGAAGACAATATAAACAGAAATCAGTCCACCCAAAAAATCACCACCACCAGGAACTAATCCTAATAGTGGATCAATACCAACACCTAATGATGTACCAGGAACACGAATAGCATTATCAAGCAAATTACTAAGTTTACGTAGCTGTCTAACTTTAGCTACTTGAGAGTGATTAGCTGTATTAATAGGAGCAGGTTTTACCATCATTGAGCATCCAACGATAATTGGAGAATAAGTGTAGCTAATATTCGCCAGACCAACCGACTTTTATAGTGGGGAGAATTGTCTTTCTTTGCTTCAGTAAAGTCAGCATCAATCTCATC
>JAJEAQ010000474.1 GCA_022822685.1 Trichodesmium sp. jk18x7bins.61 | reverse complement strand
AATCCGGAAACTTAAAGCTCAGCATGATAGTTTTACTATGGAATATTACATATGGGAAAACTTCATAAATATTGGTTTAGGTTTGTTATCGCACTTTGTATCAGTTTATTCTCAGTATTTCTAATCTCTGCCGTCTGGGCTCAAGAGGCAATAAGTCCAAAAGTTCCAGTGGTATTAGATGGTCGGCAACTGTTAGAAGTTGGGCCATATGGGAACGTTACAGCTCAGGAACGAGCCACATATATAACATCAATTCTCAAATCAACCTTAGCCAATAGTATTGAACAAGGAAAACCACCAGAGGTGAAAGTAATTAGTGAAAATCAGAATTTTGTTTTCGAAATTGATGCTCGTCCCTTGATGCAGTTAACAGAACAGGATCTTGTCGGCACAATGTACCCAAAAATGCAGGCGCAAATTTGGCAGGAAAAGCTGCAGCAGGATTTGAATCAAAGTTGGCGGGAACGCACCCCAGTTTATACTCGTTGGGCTGTCAAAATGGTGTTCATGGCTTTTGCGATCGCGATTCTGCTTCAAGGATTACTTTTCCTTGTATTTCGCTACATTCTACGCCAAAAACTTCTACACCCTCAGCGACGGTGGAATTCTTTACAACTTTTGAGCTTGCTGTTATTGCGAGTAGGAGTATGGGTGGCATTTATCATCTATGGGATTCAATTATTTCCCATAACCAGAGCTTGGTTTTACGAGATTGTCCAACTTCTAGATCAAACATTTAACGCCAGAATGTTTCAACTGGGAGAAGAAGCTATTTCTCTGAACCGAATCTTAGCGATCGCTCTGATGATTTTTATACTTTGGCTCGGTGTAGGCTGGTTTGTCAATATTCTAAAGACTCGCTTGCTTCCCCTTACAGAGGCTGATCGTAGCCACCAAGACGCGACCGCTTTTTTTGTCCAATACGGATTGCTATTTGTGGGAGTACTTCTAGTTCTCAATGCGGGAGGTGTAAACTTTCAATCCCTAGTTTTCCTCCTTGGGGCCCTCGGAGTAGGAATTGGTTTTGGATTGCAAAATATCGTCAAAGACTTCATCGGTGGCTTAATTTTAATTGTCACCCGTCCGATTAAAGTTGGAGAATTAGTTCAGGTGGGAGATTTTCAAGGTTTAGTTCAACGTATCGGCATCCGAACTACTGAAATTTCCCATATTGATCGCTATATGATTACCGTTCCCAATTCTCGCTTTATTGAAGGAGAAATCCTCAACTGGCATCGTAGTGGTTTAACTAGGGTGAAGACTTATGTCACAGTTCCCCACAGATCAGATATTGATTTTCTCTACAAAGTGCTTCTCGCTGCTGCTCAGGTAGAACATCCAGATATTCTCCACCATCCCCCCCCCAAAGTCAAGTTTTGGGAATATGCTGAAGATGGGTTGAAATTTCGAGTCGTTGCTTTTACCCGCGATCCTCTCAAACAGTCCAAAGTGAGAACCCACCTGTATAATCAGATAGAAAAATATTTGCGTAAGTATGGAATCGAAGTTCCTGGCCCTCAACAAGAGCTACATCTCAAAAATATCGAGCCAGAAATTTCAGCTTGGGTGCGATCGCAAATCCCTAAAGATTATCAACCCCAACCCCAAGAAATTCTAGCTATTGAAGAACCGATAATCAGAGAAGAGTACGACTGGGAGGCGATTACCACTGCGATGCGTGGGCCGAATGGAATTGAGATCAAAGAGCGACGATTTCAGTTGAAAGTGTTCCCAAATGTCTTTTTAGGCTCGGAAGCAGTAGAGTGGTTAATGATCCATGAACGAGCCACTCGGGAAGAAGCCATTCTCATTGGTCAATTAATGTTAAAACATGGGATAATTCACCATGTTTTAAATGAACATGATTTTAAAGATGATCCCCTCTTTTATCGCTTCAGTACTGAAGCAGAAAGTAACTTCAGTATTCAGTAGCTCACGTGGTGACAAGCGATTTGCGTTCCACATTCCTTGATGCACTGAAAACATCCACATTCCTGTATGAGTCTACATCAGCGACAAATGCTTAATTAGCAACGTTAGCATTAGAGACTGTTTGTCAAGTAAATATTAAGATAGCTAAAATATTGAATTATGGTGGGTTATGGCGGACAGCTAAAATTATTTATTTAAACCCCGCCCTTAAGGTAAACCCCGCCCGCCCCGGCGGGGTATTATGAGAAGATATCGACCCCATGGCTTACCCTGCCCAGGGATTTAATCTCAGTTTGACAAACAATCTCTTAGTTGAAATCTTGTTTTTATATGTGGGGTGGGAATGAAAGTATCGAGTCTTTATTTACCGTGAAAAAAGGCTTTGTTGTATGAACTAGCGATCGCGACACACCTGCAATATAATGTCAGTTTGTACCTTTCGGGTTTAAGCTACTCAAGAGCCTACAATATATGATGCACTAGCTAGGTGTAACTATAGTTAATATCTGGTGGCAAAAACCACAACTTCGCCAAGATGAAGAACAACAATTAGAACGCAAAGTCGGCTGGCTAGAACTATTTTTCGACTTAGTTTTTGTAGCAGTAATGCGGGAATTAGCACACTATCTTTCCGAGCATATTTCTGCTGCTGGAGTTAGTAGTTTTATTCTACTCTCAATTCCGGTATGGTGGATTTGGGTGGGGGCAACTTACTATAACGAACGCTTCGAGATCGAAGGGTTAGAAAGTCGTGTCTTTACTTTTCTCAAAATGTTACCAGTAGGGGGATTGGCAGTTTTCATTCATCTTCATGTCGGCGACAGCCGAATGGTTTAGGGAAAACTTCAGTCGGTTTTGCTCTATCTTATGCAGCAGCTCACGCAGTTGTTACTTACTTGTGGTGGCGCGGGGGTGAGCACGACAGAAATTTTCGTCCGACATCAAAACGTTTGGCGATCGGGTATAGTGTTTCTATCGGCTTGTTTGTGATTTCTGCTTTTGTACCCCTACCAGGACGTTTTGTACTTTGGGTAATAGCTTTAATATCTGATATTATTGGTAGCGATTCAGATTAGTTATGGTTTATATGTGTGGATAAAATCCTTAGCAGTTGATTAATGAAAAGCCACAAGCCCTCTGCAGGTTGTAATTATGGCAAGTAGGCGAGCAAATAATCTAAATGCAACCTCATCCCCCGCTCCTACACTATCTTAATCATCAGAAACCAATTCACTGATAGGTAGGGTAATTGTGAACGTTGTACCTTTTCCTAGTGTAGAATCGCAGGTAATTGTACCGCCATGCTTTTCAGTGATTATTTGGTGAGCGATCGCCATTCCTAACCCTGTTCCCTTACCCACTTCTTTAGTCGTAAACCCTTGCTCAAAGATACGTTTCTGAGTCTCAGGCTTCATTCCAGAACCATTGTCTTGAATCCTAATTTGCACCCTATCCTCTGCCAGCAGAGAAGTATAAATCATAATACAGTTGGGATTTGCATCGATCTCGCGATAGGTTTTACCCTGATTACCTTCCTCCAGAGCATCAACAGCATTAGCCAGAATATTCATAAATACCTGATTCAGTTGGCCTGGTAAACATTCCACCTCTGGAATCTCTCCATACTCTTTAGTGATTACTATTTCCGGACGATTTTTGTTAGCTTTGGTGCGGTGGTTGAGAATCACTAAGGTACTATCAATCCCTTCATGGATGTTAAACCTCACTTTATGATCTTGATCTTTACGTGAAAAGGTACGCAGACTATTACTAATATTATGGATGCGTTCAACTCCCAGATTCATCGATTTTAGCAATTTGGGTAAATCTTCAAATAGAAACTCTAGGTCAATCGCTTCAATTTCTTCGACGATCGCCTCGCTTGGTTGAGGATATTCCGATTGATATAAATCGATCAAACCCAGTAAATCTTGCACATACTCTTGGGCAGGTTTAATATTGCCTTCTATAAATCCCGTAGGATTGTTAATCTCATGGGCTACTCCAGAAACTAAGTTTCCTAGTGCTGACATTTTTTCACTTTGGACTATTTGTAACTGTGCTTGTTGTAAGTCTCGGAGGGCTTGTTGAGCTTGTTCATAGAGCTGGGCATTTTTCAGTGCGATCGCGGCTTGAGCGCAAAGGAATTGAACAATTGTCTGACGATTGTGTGTAAAAACGTCTTTGGTAGTTGGATGCTCTAGGTACAAAATTGCCACTAAATCACCCTGACTTAGCAGTGGCACACATAACACGCTTTGGGGCTGCTCCTCTAGTAAATAACCTTCTATCACCCCATAAATATCTGTTTGAGCTGCGTTAATTAGTACAGATTCTTGGGTGTTTTTGACATATTGTATGAGTCGAATGGGAACTGTGCTTTCAGGAGTAAGGGCTAGGGATTTTGTACTTGTCTCAATAGTGCCATCATTTGCCAACCTCGCCATTGCTCGTAGTTGCCATTGATCATCTTGAGGAATGAGTAACACAGTTTTTTGTGCGCCCGAATTGGTCAAAATAATCCGAGAAATATCCGCCAGCAGTTGATTCAGTTCAATAGTACTCGATATGCTTTGGGCCGCTTGTAAGATAGAAGCCAAATCTAAGGGTTCTAAAGTACTGATCTTGTTACTTTGGGTATATAGGTTCGAGACCAGTGTTTCAGTTCTCAAATCTAGACTCTTCGGTGAATTGGATTCAATCCATTGTTTTTGCAGAATCAGCTTCAGGAGTTGAGGATATTTTTCTTCAAGTTGCTCAGTTTTTGCTTTAGCTCCCCAATAAGTATAGCAGTAGTAGGCTTCTTGCATATAAAAAGAAGCTATTTCTGCTTTGCCCCAATCTAAGTAGAATTTGGCAGCAAGTTCGTTAGCTAGGGCTTCTTCTTGAATATATTCGTTTTCTCTGGCTCCAGCTATGGCGCGATCATATAGTTCAATGGCTTCCATCTTGTTTTCTAAAACACGATAGTACTCGGCTTGAACCAGATCGTACTTATGCTGATGGGTAAATGGGGCCCCATTTACCCACAAATTCAGGAGTCGTTTCTGATGTTTTTTAACGCGAGCCAGAAAGCCTTGTTGTGCTTCAGTATCTGCTTGAGGATAATCAGCCAGTAGTGTTAAAGAAAAGTAAAATAAATAACTCGGATAATAAACAAAACCAATCGATTCAGTTGCAATTTTTTCTGCCATTAAAGCACTTTCTCTTGCTGGCAAATATTGTTCAAATAAATAATTGAGGTATATTTTACCATACAGGATTGGAAATAGGGAAATATTATCGTTATCTTCCTTTACACGAGAATATTCATTTACAGATTCACCCAACAAATTTGATGTTACTTGTAACCAAACACTAGCGATATTAGCCGAATATTCCTGACGAATGCGACGGATTAAATCTATATATTTTTTTTGTTCTGACAGGCAAGATTCTAAATTTTTACCTCTCAAAAACTGGAAGGCACAATAGTTTTGGACTGAATAGCCTACGTACTCTAAGTCCCCCACTTCTATGCCACTATGAATGGCATCTACTAACTCTCCCATTTTCTCTAGAGGCTCTTTTCGGTGACGAGCAAAAGAATTGAATTGCTGATACACTTTACATTTAACTTCTCTGGCATCAAATTTTTCTAATACTTTCATTGCTAGTTTTCCAAAGCGATAGCAAGTATCAATTTCTTCGGTAGAATTAGACAGTATCCAGGAATAACAACTATAAGCGTAGGGTGCTAGTTGAGAATTTCCCGAATCAACACAAATATTTACCAACTTATAAGTAATAGGAGCTAACAAATCTAGAGCCACTACACAAGCAGCAGAAACCATTCCCACCAGAATCCGCAAAGCCATAATCTGAAGCGGATCGCTCATTTCTGGCAAATCAATTAAGGCTTCAATGTCATCAATATCAGGAGGAACGGTATCGAGTTCCAGATTCAGGAGTTTTAACCCATAAATGCCTAAATCTACAGCTTGTTGTCTTTGATTTTGAGCATTATAGTTTCTTATTTGTAGTTCATAAATTTTTAACCTATCCAGAAGCGACTCCACTTTTTCTAAGGCTTGGTTGGATAATTCTTGAGAAAGCTCGAAGTTGGTTGTCATATACTCTGATTCAATTGCTTCCAAATATAGAGATAACATCAAATCGTATTGTCGTTCCCAACCATCTTCTAGGAGTAGTATTCCGAAATTCAAGTAGTCGGTTGCAGCAGAATATGCGGTTGCCGATTTGGCCTTACGACCAGCTCTCAAATTCAACTGAGCCAACTTATCTTTTTCTTGGTGATCGCAGATGAAAAAATGCCCTTTATTAAATTGATTAGTCACATCAAAAATATTTTCTTCAATTTCTGATGTCGATGATTTTTTTAACAGCAAGCGACCATTTTGTAAATGAGTGTGCTGTTTCTGACCTTTGGGAATCAGAGCATAAGCTGCTTGTTGAACACGATCATGTAAAAAACGATAGTCTACGCCAACTTCCTCCCTACCCTTAACATCCCACTTCTCTCCCTGGACAAACTTATAATTCTGGCTTTCTGGGATCACAAATCCCTCTTGCAACCCCATCCATAAATTAGCTGCCACATCATCCTGGCTACATTCACATACTACCGCCAACGTTGCCAGATTGAATCGGTTGCCAATACTAGCCGCCAACATCAACATGGCCTGCGTTTCCGGTGGCAACTTCCGCAACCGCTCCTCCATAAACACTACAACATCATCTGTTAGTGCTAACCGCCGTACCTTAGCCAAATCACACTGCCAATATCCCGCTTCCAGATCAAATGTGATGTAGCCTTCCTCATGTAACCCTTGCAAAAACTGGATTGTAAAAAAGGGATTACCCTTGGTCTTTTGGTAGACTAACTGGGATAACGGCGCAGCAATTTCCACCCCACACAGTAAAGTATCTGCAACCAAAAGATTAATATTTGCTTCATTTAAGGGTGTTAGCGTCATAGTATTCATCTTCCCACCTTCTTTTTGTATTTGCTCAAGAGTCAGCATCAACGAATGAGTGGGAAAGACCTCGTGATCGCGATAAGCTCCCATTACCATAAAATAACCTGTTTCCGATTCGGCCATCAACAGTTTCAGTAATTTTAATGATGCCAAATCTGCCCACTGCAAGTCGTCTAGAAAAATCACTAGGGGATGCTCTTGTGTGGTAAAAACATGAATGAACTTGCTAAATATAAAGTTAAAGCGATTCTGAGCTGCACTACTCGACAGTTCAGGAACAGGAGGTTGTTGACCTATGATATTTTCCAACTCAGGAATTACATCAATGATGACTTGCCCACTTTCTTGCACCGCTTTCATAATTTTGGCTTTCCAATTTGCTAAATCTGCATCGGATTCACTGAGCAACTGCTTGATCAAATCTCGGAAGGCTTGAACAAAGGCAGATAGGGGAACGTTGCGATTAAACTGGTCAAATTTACCTTTGATCAAGTAGCCTCGTTGCTTGAGTATGGGCTTATGGACTTCATTGATCACGGCTGTTTTACCAACCCCTGAAAACCCAGCTACGAGAATCATCTCCATTGCTCCCTTAGCTACCCGGCTAAAGGTGTCAAGCAGAGTTTGGACTTCCTTTTCTCGTCCGTAGAGTTTTTCAGGGGTAATGAAGCGATCGCTCCTATCTCTCTCCCCAAGCTGAAACGGACTAATTTCTCCTGTAGCTGTTAACTGTTGTAGACATCGCTCTAAGTCATACTTCAAACCAAAGGCACTCTGATAGCGATCTTCTGCATTCTTCTCCATCAATTTCAGCACGATCCTTTGCAATACTTCCGGCACTTCCAACTGGGAACCGCCTACTGGAAATTTTACTTTCTGGGCAATATGACAATGTACTAACTCCATTGGTTCTTTTGTGTCAAAGGGAAATTTTCCTGTTAGGAGTTCAAAAAACGTCACACCCAGGGAATAGAAATCGGTGCGATAATCAATCCCACGATTCATACGTCCCGTCTGTTCAGGGGAGATATAGGCGAGAGTTCCTTCTAAGCCTTTGGGGTTAAGCATTTGTTGATTTTCTTTGGGCAGCAAGCTGGAGATGCTGAAGTCTATGAGCTTGATTTGGTGGGTTTCAGGGTGGACGAGAATATTGGAGGGCTTGATATCTTTGTGTATGATGCGTTGCTGTGTGAGGAAATGAAGGGATTCAGCTATTTGAATGGCTAGGCTCATAAATTCGGTCAGGGAAGGATTCGATTTCTGCCAGTAGTCAGAGAGGGCGATCGCCCCATCATCAGGCATCACGAGAGCATAACCATTTTCGTAGCGTTCTAGGGAAAGCGGCTGAACAATTTTAGGATGTTCTAGATGACGGGTGATGACGTATTGGTTACGGAATTTTACTAGAGCGTTAAAGTTCGGGTGGGAGTCGTTCATAACTTTGATGATGACTGGTTTGCGATCGCAGGTTCTGAGCGAGCGATACACAAGGGTGTGGATTCCGGTATATATTAGGTTAGCTTCTTTATAACCTGCTAATTTGAGCATCATTAATCACCTGAAATTAAGGTTTGGCTACTATAGTCAGTAGTCAGTAGCTAGACAAATCCTGAGTCTTTGTGCATTATTTAGGTTTACTGCTCCAGTTTCTGCACAGTTTCATAAATTCCTTGAGGTTTAAATCCCCATCCCATCCTTTTCATTGCTCCTGAATCCTTTATTCTAATTTCTATTTCTTTCTTCCATTAATGACCCCAAGACTGGGGGCAAGCATACCTCCTTTATAGTTTAACTATATATTTTCTTTTCTGTCAAGAGATACTCAAACAATTTTGCGGAACATTCTATTGTAGTTTGCCATATGGCAAAATATCATTTCTCTGCCTAGATTACCAAAGTTTTATTCTTTAACATAACCAATTGAAAAGCAAATTATAGAATTTACTTGATTTTCTATGCTATATAGACCATTCACAAAAAATACCCTCAATATAGATAAATTTATAAGCTACTTATGACAGCTTGCTTTCTATTTAGTAGTAGCATTTTCCTGGAGCCATATTAAACACTAATAAATCATAAATAAATCTGGCATATTTTTCAATTCTTGTCCTGATTTATGATTTACAACTTCTGATTCCATGAATTCTGCAATACTGTACCCACAACAACTATTAATGCAGAAATTAGCACTATTGGCACTACTGGCAAAAACCCAAAAGCCAGACTTTCTGGAATTATACCCACTTGAAAACCGAGGGTTGCCATTTCTCCAATAATAATAGAAATTATACAACTTAAAGGTGAAATATTTCTGCCGTATAATGCAGCGATTGTTGTGGGAAATAATACAGCTAAACCGGTAAACGCTTGAGTAGCGAGTGCTGCAATTGTAGCAGGTGGATTTGCTGCTATTATTAACCCAATTATTGCTAAAATAACAATTAAAATTTTCCCGACAAAAGTCTGTTCTGCTAGGGTAGCTTTGGGACGGATATAAACAGTATAAACATCCCTAGTAATCATCGAACTTAATGCTAAAAGTTGAGAGTCAAGAGTTGACATAATTGCTGCCAATGCTCCCACCATTACTAATGAATCAATACCAGTTGATGTATGATCTGCCAACATCATGGGAAAAATTTTATCCGCTTCTTTTCCCACTAAATCAGGAAAATTAAGATGTCCCCAGATACCAATTAAAACAGGACAAATAAACATTACTGCTGTAATCAATGGATATAAACTAGCGGAAATTTTGAGAGAATTAGCAGTTTTAGGAGTGTAAAACCGCATAAACATTTGAGGAAGCATCGGTACGCTTAAACTCCAAAGTAACATATAACTAAACCATTTGTGGGGTGTGAAAAAGTTATTGATACCAGGGCGAGAAAAAATTTCTGGTTTCACTGCGTATACAGTACGGTTAGCTTCAGAAAATCCACCTAGACTTTGAGCGATCGCTACGACTGCGACTATCATTAAAAAAAACATTAAAATCCCTTGCAAAACATCGGTTAAGGCTACACTTCTCATCCCTCCTAAAAATACATATAAGACAATAATAAATGTTAAAAAAACTGCTCCCAAAAAATAGGAAATCTGCCCATTAGTTAAATTTTCAATAATATAACCTCCGCCTATTGGTTGTAGAATTAAATAAGGCATGGTAAAAATTACCATTACTGCTAAAAATAGCAGTTTTAGTGGTTGACTCTGGAGGTGATTGGCAATTAGTTCTGAAGGAGTGATTAAACCTTTTTCTTTTCCTAATAGCCAAACTTTATAACCAATGAAATAAAATGTAATTGCTACAAGAGCTGTACCAAATCCCATCATGGGATAATAGCTCATACCAATGCGATAACCAGCACCAGAAAATCCCAGGAAAGTAAAAGCACTAAAATTTGTCGCAATCAGAGTGAAAAATAGAACTATAGAGCCAATTTTTCTATCTGCGAGAAAGTAATCTTCAGGTGTATTTTTGTGGCTGGGATAACTGATGATGCCGATCACTAAAGTACAGACAAAATATGCAGCAATAACTAAGTAGGGAATGATATTTTCTATCATAATTAATTTTCCTCTTCAGATTCAGTTTTCCAGAATGTTTGAGAGAAGATGAAAATAGTACAGGATAGAAGCAGTTGCAAGCTGATAAAATAGAACACCCAAGGTGGTAGATGGAAAAATGAAAAGGAAATTGTTTGTTTCCATGACCAAAAGTCTAGGGATAGAAAAAAAATTATGGTAACGCAAAAACACCAGAAATAGCCAGAGTTGAAAATTTTCATATATATCTTTGGTAGTAGAAAAGTGCGTGAGCTAATTTATTATACTTATAACTTACGCAACATAACTGAATTGATATTAAATCTAGAGGTGCTAAGGCTCGAAGTTTTTTATAACTAATTATTCGAACATGACATAATAAAAAAATCAGGTTATGACCTATGTACTTGTAGCAGCTAGCAATAAGAAAGGCTCAGACCAACAATAAGTAACTTTTTCGGCCTGGATTAAGGCTCTTGTACATGGGGATTTAGTCTTGATTTTATTTGGTTTTCCTGCTGATAGAAACCATAATTTTGATGATTTATTCTATTTCTTTTAATCAGGTTCCTAAACGCTCTCGGTTGACGATTTCTGATACTACTAAGAGTCTTGACCAATGTTTAGTTTCTCGCGCTTCTTTGAGATCTATTTCTAATTTTCCGAATTCCGAATTGGCTCCCCGTGAGGCACTATGGTCTCCCAAGACCTAAGCTAAGATGCCCAGCAGAAAGTAATCAAAAACTCACTTGCCCTCACTGTAATGCTAACTTAGAAGCACGAGTGCGCCAATCTCTTTCTGAGGAAATACAGGAAATCAGCAAGTTAAAATTGTGTTAAAGTTCTCCTCCCTCAAAAGTTTTTAGCAGGGGTGGAAATTTGATTATAGTGCATCTACATCACTCCGCGAGCGCTAGTTATCAATTATAGCAACCGCCAAGACGGTTAGGACGCTAATCCCAAGACATACTCAATGACATCTCGTCAGCAATCAAAATTTTCTAGATAGAACTCCGTTCCGCTGACGCGGAACGTAACTAGAGGGTAGGGCCATTATTAGGCCATCCCTATCTATAAAATACTACTTCTATTCTATGTCCTAACTGCTCTGGCGACTGCTATATATCTAGTTAGAAATTTGCCAAATAAGTAACAGTCAGATGTTATTTTTAATAAAATAATCTGCCATCTATTAAACAGATAAAATTTCAGATTTTTATTATAATTTGAGCAGTAACTATAGCGGTCTAATAATAGAGATTTTCAGTCATTTTTCACAAATTGTAATTCATGGGAAACAGAGAGGAGAAAGAACATGAAAAATCGAGATTTGTTTTTGACTGCAGACGGTCAATGTCAACCTTGTGAAACTGTGAATCAATGGAAATTATTAAGATCAAATTATAGACTGTATCGATTTTTAACGGAATTAGAATATATTCTGAAAGACGCTATAGATGAAGCAAGTTTTCTACAGGAAATTAGACTTTTAGTCAGACAATTTATTACTAATTCATACTTGCTGCAAACTCAAGAACCAAAACCTTGTGAATGCACTGGTACTTCTGTGATTTTGTTATATGATGAGTTAGGATTTACCCTGATGGTACAAACAACAAAATTCATGCCAGGAACAATTTCAACAATTCATAATCATGGTATAAAATGTCAGGAAAAAATACCTTTGGGAAACGTATCCCTGACCAAGATAATAAATATAAAATTAAAAGAGTTGGAGAGCAAATATTACAACCAGGAGATTTAATTAGTTTTACTTCTGATGCGATTCACAATGTAGAAGTAATCGGAGATGAACCTACATTTATTTTTAATATTTATGGCGAAACAAAATCTTCTGAAAGATTTGAGTTTTATCCAATTGCCCAAACAGCGAAAAAATTTTAATTAACTATAAAACTTGGGTCAATTTCAAATCAAAACTTGTCAAACCAAAAATTTCCGGATTTGTGAACAATGTCTAATCCTTTCCTTTCCCTTAACTATGAACCTGCGATTCAAGCTTTAGGCGGTGGCTATTATGACGAGGTGCTGGCGGCTGAATTTCCTCAACATATTTTGCGATTTCGGAATGATAAATTGCTCCCGAAAATTGATCTAAATCCTCAAGATGTTAAGGATGAGCATTTTCTTGAAGTTTTTGGTAAATTTCGCTGTGTTGGACCTTTTTTAGCTCTACGTTATCATGGTTATCAATTTGGTGAATATAACCCTTACTTGGGTGATGGTAGGGGTTTTCTTTATGGTCAAGTGATTGGGGTAGATGGTCAATTATATGACTTTGGTACTAAGGGTTCTGGCAGAACACCTTACTCTCGTAGTGCGGATGGCAGACTGACTCTCAAGGGAGGCGTGCGAGAGGTATTGGCAGCAGAAATGTTGCATCGTCATGGGGTTTGTACTTCTCGGTGTTTGAGCTTAATTGAAACCGGAGAAGGGTTATGGCGAGGGGATGAACCTTCTCCTGCTCGCTCGTGTGTGATGGTGCGTTTTAGTCGTTCTCGTATCCGATTTGGTACTTTTGAAAGATTGCATTTTTTCCAACGCTCTGATTTAACTAAAAAGTTGTTAGATCATGTAATTAATTATTATTATCATTTGAAAAAACAGAGCGATCGCTATTCTTTCTTCTATTCATAATTAGTACAAAGAGTTGCCAAATTAGTTGCTCAATGGATGGCTGCTGGCTTTTGTCATGGTGTATTAAATACTGATAATATGTCAATTACTGGGGAAAGTTTTGATTATGGCCTATCGGCTTTGATTCCTACATATAATCCTAGATTTACAGCAGCTTATTTTGACTATTCTGGTCTTTACCGTTATGGTCATCAACCATTAATTTGTAAGTCAAATTTACAACTACTTCAGGAAACACTAGCTGCAGTTATTGATATAAAAAAGATGAAAGCTGCTTTAGAAAATTTTGATGATTACTATCTGAACGAATATAGAAAGTTAATGATGAATAGGCTGGGGTTGGAAAATTTACCTCAACCAGAATAGGCGGAAAAGTTACTACAGTTAACTATTAAAATGCTAGCTGATTCTCAGGTAGGTTATCACGATTTTTTTCTAGCATTGAAACAAAAATTTTCTATCCAATGGCGTGATGATATTAGTCAGATTTTTGCTGATTTTGAACAGCAAGAATTAATCAAACCTAGGCGAGAATGTTATTATCATCTTTTGCAAAGTTATTCTAATGATGAGTTAAAAGGGATGGCTCAACAGTTGCAAAAATACAATCCTCAACAAAGTTTAATTAGACCTGTAATTGAGTCAGTTTGGGAACCAATTGCAGTAGAGGATAATTGGCAGCCATTTTATGATTTACTAAAACAATTGAGCCTCTAATATCATGTCCGGATGATTTAGGTATAATAAAATTTCATAGGGACTGTATAACCGGACATGATGTTACCATTAAGTAACAAATCTAATCCTAAATCTCCATGTTTGAGAGTTTCGGAGACTGCTGCTACTCTCAATTGCACTTCGCCATAAAGTAAGCATTCTCTGACTGCTTCTAAGGTGTTCAGAATCGGGGTAGTGGACAGGGTAGATGATTTTTCCAAGGTAGTATCTAACAGACGGATTTGATTCAGGCTGTTACTCATTTTTGTTAGTCTCATCTACAATATGCAATAACTTTACCTGAAAATCAATATTTTTACATATTGGTATCAGATACCAAGATTCAATAAAAAGTGGTTGAACTTGGTCTGAGAAACTTTGGCTACTAAAACTGGAGCCTGGTCGAAAAAAATTTATCCTCTTGGTGCAAGATAGAGCTGGATTGGGGATATTATACCAATTTTAAAATATTAATATTCGGCCTTCTGGATACAAGTCTTGCCGTTTACAACTGAAGAGATATGGTCTGAGTTTAAGCTCCTGACAAACTATAAGTCGGCGATGGTTGCCTCCCCCAGTCGGAGCTTTCTTATGTAGCTTTAGCTAAAAGCGTTTTAGCTAAAGCTACATGAATATGGCACGCTCTGTGCAAATGAATTAGGTTTTCAGCGTCGTCACCTCCACCGTCTTTCACAGGTTCTATATGGTGAGTTTCGATTTCTTCAGAATTGAATAGGCTGTCTCCACAAATAGGGCATCTCCATTTTGGTTTTTTGGCTAACTTGTCCTTTTTGGATCCCAAGGCTCTGTATTGTTTCCCTTGTTGCCTCCCCCAGTCGGAGTTTTCATGTAGCGAAGCTAAAAGCGTTTTAGCTTCGCTACATGAATGGGATGCCGCCTTTTTTGCCCAATTCCAGAGATATTGAAACACCCGGTATTGGATATAATTAAAGGTTTCTTTGCTAACGGCTCCTCTGTAATAGTTAGCAAAACCACGGAGAAGGGGATTTAATTTCTGGATTACTACGGAATTGTTCCTTTGTTTTGTTTTCTGTTAGAGTTTCCCCGATTTTTTTACAAAACTTTAAGACTTTTTCTTTCTGGGGTTTTCTTAGTAATTGGCCATTGTAGTGGGGTAGATTGAATCCCTTGAAGTTAAATCCTTCACCCTCTGTGTACGCTCCTGGTCTTTTCGTCGCTGATTGAGAGTCCCCTTTCTGAGCACCATTGCTTGATTTGGAGCGGTACTTGTTCTAATGATTCCTTGTCTCTGGCTGTGATTAGGAAAGGGAAGTTCCTGCCTCTGTCCCCTAGGGAAGTTCCTGCCTCTGTCGCCAGTCGTCTGCAGATCGAATGATGCCATGTGTTATGATTCTTGATTTTTGTTTCGCGCTCCGTGTAATCCCATATGGGCTAATAATGGATTTA
>JAJEAQ010000084.1 GCA_022822685.1 Trichodesmium sp. jk18x7bins.61 | reverse complement strand
TGGTGGGGTTTTAACTTGCGTTTGATGAGCAGTTTTAGCTGTCTGTAGGCTTGAGTAGGGGTGAGTGGCGGTTTTTTCTCCGTCATCGGTTGGAGGCTTTTTTTTTATTTGGTAGGGCTTGTAGCTGCCCCTGGGCTTGGCTAACGTGGTTTTAATGAATTCTACGTTTATTCCTTTTTCGGATTACCACTTGATGCTTGGCTTAATATGTAATACCAACTTTATATCTTATTTGTGCCATCATAGTTAATAATACTTATGCTAGCGGATTTGATCTGAGAGCTTAGATAATGTCCGAGCTAAAATTTATGGCTTTAATATTAGTCAAAATAAAAAGCAATTAGTCCTAATTAGTTTGTACTATAAAAGGAGTAATTGCTTGCTCTTAGAGGTTTAATTCAGAATAACTTAGCTTAAGAGAAAAGTTAAATCAGTAAAAAATCAAGGAATTTTAGGTTTTTAGAGAGTGAATATACTCCTCTTTCACCTTCAAAATTTTCGTTCTACATGATGAGCTATGTTGTAATTAATAACCGCAAAAATACTTATTTTTTTGCTGCCAAAGCTCTAAGTTTTAAGAACTCCGTATTAACTCCAGATTCACGAGTTAAAGCTATTTTTCCTGTCCTCGCAATTTCAGAGATACCATATTTAGTAAGCATTTGGACAATAGCCACCATTTTTCCTGGCTCTCCCACAACTTCAATCGTTAGTGACTGCTCACCTACATCTACTACCAGGGCCAGAAAAATATTAACAATCTCGATTACTTCGGCTCGCATAGCTGTGCTAGCATTAATCTTGAGTAACATCAACTCTCGCTCTACACAAGGAACGTCTGTGATATCCTGTACTTTTAAGATATTAATTAACTTATATAATTGCTTGGTTAACTGTTCGATAATATGGTCGTCCCCAGGCACCACCATTGTAATTCGAGAAATACCAGCTTGTTCTGCTGGGCCTACTGCTAGACTTTCAATATTAAAACCACGACGGGCAAATAAAGCAGCAATACGGGTCAAAACTCCCGCTTCATCTTCAACTAAAACAGAAAGAGTATGTTTCATTCTCCAAATCAGACCTTCTTGGCTAATCTTTTTGAGATTCAGTTATTCTATACTAGAGCCTAAACTTGATCGGGTGGTAATCCCACAAACATTTTTTATGAGTTATGACTGATGAAAGTTCAATAATTTTAGAGGTAACTAACAGGGGTGAAATAAGTCAACGCTTGGATATTCGCTTGTCTGAACAAATGCCTGATTTATCCCGAACGCGTATCCAAAAGCTCATCTCCCAAGGTAATGTGAAAATCAATGACCAACTCTGCACTTCTAAAAAAGCAACTGTATGCCTTGGCGATCGCATTACTTTAACTATTCCTCCATCAGTACCTTTAGAAGTAGAAGCTAATGATATTCCTTTAGATATTCTCTATGAAGATGATACTTTATTGATTATCAACAAACCTGCGGGTTTAGTTGTACATCCGGCTCCAGGACATTCAGAAGGTACTTTAGTGAATGCACTTTTAGCCCATTGTGACTCTTTAGCAGGTATTGGAGGGGTACAACGACCAGGGATTGTGCATCGCTTGGATCAGGATACTACAGGAGCGATAATGGTAGCTAAAACAGACCAAGCTTATCAACACTTGCAGGCACAGTTGCAGGCAAAAACGGCGAGGCGAGAATATTTGGGAGTAGTTTATGGTAGCCCCAAAATTGATACTGGCAGAATAGATTTACCCATAGGTCGTCATCCGGTAGACCGGAAAAAAATGGCAGTGGTAGAAAAAGGAGGAAGAGTCGCTACTACTCACTGGGAAGTTAAGGAACATTTGGGTAATTTTTCCGTGATGTTGTTTCGTTTAGAGACTGGGCGGACTCATCAAATTCGGGTTCACAGTGCTAAAATCGGTTATCCTATCGTGGGCGATACCCTTTATGGGAAAGGTCGTTCAGTCGGGGTGAATTTAACTGGGCAAGCCCTCCATGCTTGGCGATTAGAGCTACAACATCCAGTTTCTGGAAAGTTGATAGAAGCGATCGCGCCAGTGCCGGCAGATTTTATGACTTTGGTTGAAGTTTTGCGCAGGCGTTCTCAGTTAAGCTAGTAAAAAAACATAAATTAAGGGGAAAATTATGAATCGTTCAAAACTTGTGGCAATTATTACTGGAGTGATTTCGATTACCTTGGCGATCGCTTATTTAATTATTGTGCAACTGCTAGACTTCCGAGGTAGGGAAATGATACCTGCTCCCACTTCAATTTTGCCATTCCTATGGTAAAGCAGAAGGTAGCGGGAGCTGAGGGCAGAGAAGAGTTAGAGGAGGATTTGAAAAAAGTACAGATCAAGACCAAATTTACTATCAGATGTCAATATGCTTACCCATTCATAAAATATGGGAAATGAAAAATACTTCTTTACTTTTTCCTCCTTCCTTCTTCCTTCTGCTGCTATCATTGAAAAATTGTAGTTGCCTTAATCATGTGATCAGCAATAAGTAACTGAGTCAAAGCCAGAGGATAACTTTGAAGCACCTCTCCAGTTGTACCAATTAATTTGCCAATTTCTGGATCTCCTTCCGGCGAGCAGAATTTTTTTAAGTGGGGCATTTCCTTACTGAGAATCATCTCCAGTTCATTTACCTGTTCCTTGGTAGCATTACTATCAATTTCTAAAACATCTACGGGCTTACCCATATCGCGGTCTAATCCCAAACGGACTGCCGGCTGAAAACTAGGACTACCTTGACCAATAATTTCGATAAAATCTGGGTGAGGAATAGTTGGTCTGAGTACCAGTCTGACATGAAGTTGAGAACTATTTTCGTCTTGAGAAGGAGGATAGAAAGTTACAACTACATCTGCCCACTTGCGTTGAGGGCGGATAAATTCTTCAGAGTCTGGCTCTCGCTTTTCCATCTCTTTAACAAATTGGCGAAAAAATAAGCCCTCTCCCGAGAGAGTCGCCTCAGGATGAGAGCCTGGGTTATGACGCTCCGATACACATCAAGTATTTAACAGACATTATAATCGCAGTAAACATAAAACCAACTCAAAACAACCAAACAACCAACACACAAACACAAACTCAAACCCCATAAACACCCTTCATGTAGGGAAGTCCCTCAAATTTTAGGAATTAGGAGTTAGGAATTAGGAATTAGGGAAAGAGCAGTCGGCGCTCTGGGCCCTGGCCGAATTACTGGTAGGGCAGAAGGGGAGAGAATTAGCCCCAAATCCCTACTCCCTACTCCCAATTCCCATACTAACTAGCTCAAAATCACCACAAAGCAATATAAATCAGCAGAAAAATAGAATTAGAATCAAGCCACACCCACACCAATCAATA
>JAJEAQ010000558.1 GCA_022822685.1 Trichodesmium sp. jk18x7bins.61 | reverse complement strand
CACTCCACAGCCACTGTCATCATTATGAACACATGAGCAGAGTGAGAACTCAGACTAACTAGGAGCCGAGATGAGGCGAAAGTCTCACGTCCGGTTCTGAAGTAGAGGCGCCTCAAATAATATTGAGCGTCGACTATAACATATAAACCTCAGACATTAGAGGCAAGTCAGGTATTGTTGGCTGTGTCCACTCGGAGCCTTTCATGTCGGCTCGCAGAATGCAAAAATAGGGTCAATAAGCACCATCACTTTACCTAGGGGTTCCGGACTACTTTGTAACTTTATTTGACAAAGTTATTAGTAGTTACAACTACCCCCATTTGGCATAACATATTGTTTTTTTTCCATGCCAATAATTAGTAGAACTTGCTTTAATTGACTAGCACTATTGAGTCGCGATCGCCTCAAATTCAGACTAATTGACTCAAAAAAAATAACGGATTACTAACTCTCTGCACTTGGCGAGTGGTAAATTCCAAACAAAACTAAAGAAGTTTGAGGCCAGACCCTACATTAAGTAAAAATTAAATAATCATGTCTAAATCTTTCCTCTCTATTTAAGTAGATATTGAGTTTCGTGTCCCCTCTACAAAATCATCAATTAGGGTCTTCAATTAATTCTTTTTCACGGAATTCAGGTATTCAAAATTATTAATTGATTTACTTGTCAACTTTCACTAATAATCATTTCAGGTAATTATTTCACAGAATCTAAATGCAAATGTTTGTAACATTTTTGGGAGGCTGATTTATATTACTCATCTTCTCCTTGATTTAGTGCTGTTATTACTGCTTGCTGACTAATATTTTGATAAATTTTATGGAAATAATTCATGACAATATCAGCAGACGCACCCAAAGAAACAGGTCCTAAAACATCTAAAACTGTTTCATTACTTGGAGGTGGTGTAATAACTACTAGGGAAGAATCTAATTGTTCGTTATATTCCCAAAAATGCTGAAATTTTACAGATTCATGAATTGCTGAAGTTTGGTATTTTTGAATTTTATCCAGTTTACTTGTTTCAGTTTTTGTGTCTTTTTCATCTTCTGTTTTACCACGCTTATGACGCAATGCTTCTAATATTTGTTCTTGGGTGCGACCGCGTAATTGAAATAACAGAAATGGGTCATCACTAAAGCGATCGCCTAATAAATAATAGACTGCTGCAATATGTTTACAGACTCTGGCTTTGTCAGGGCAGTTACATTGAGAATGGATTTCATCTAATGTAAAAGGAAAGAGTCTTAAACCATTAGCAGCAAAAACTTCTTCTATATTTTGAGGCATTTCCCCTGCTAATAATTTGGCGGTAAAAATTGCCCTCTGTGACATTGTTTCAATGATATAACTCCAGTCTTCATCACTGAAAGTATCTAACCATAATAATTGCTCATAAGGTTCTGGGGCTGTACCTTGAACTGTAGAAGTAATTTTTTGATCTTTAAATTCTATACTCAGAACATTACCCTCTCTAGCATAATTTCTTGCTCTTTCTAAGCGCTTTTTAAATCTATAGGAATTCAGCAAGTCTATCCATTGTTGAGACCACCATTCTTTGTCGCTTTGTAAGTTATTGGAGTTAGTCATTATTTCAGTGAAAAATCAAAATAAAAAAAATCTATAAATCTTTAACTTAATTAAGTTGCAAACTGGTATGGTTTTTTGTAGGGTTAAGCGTTAGCGCAACCCTACCTACGGTGATTTTTAATATTTACTCCTCTTCTATTACTTGATTTCGGTCTAATATTAACAAATTCCGCAATTGGTCTGTATCCAGTTCCGTTAACCATTGCTCTCCTGCACCGACTACTTGCTCTGCCAATTCTTTTTTACTTTCAATTAAATCGTGTATTTTCTCTTCTAAAGTTCCGGTACAGACAAATTTATGTACTTGAACGTTTCTAGTTTGACCGATTCTAAACACCCGATCAGTAGCCTGATTTTCAACAGCCGGATTCCACCATCTATCGAAGTGAAAAACGTGATTAGCGCGGGTAAGATTCAAACCTGTACCTCCTGCTTTTAAAGAAAGAATCATTACCGGCGGGCCTTGAGGGTCATGTTGGAATTGAGCGACCATTTCTTCTCTTTGAATTTTGCGAGTTGCTCCATATAAAAATAATATTTCTCTCCCTAGTTTTTCTACTAAATAAGGTTGTAAAACTTTGCCCCATTCAGCAAATTGGGTGAAAATAATTGCCCGTTCTTCTCCTAATATAATTTCCTCTAGCATGGCAAATAAACGTTGCAGTTTTCCAGATTTTTTCTCATTCACTTCTACCTTTTTTCTACTACCTTTTTTGATTTCTAGAAGTAGAGGATGGTTGCAAAGTTGTTTTAGCTTTACCAATAAAGCTAAAATCTTACCTCGGCGCTGAATACCATCAGCAGTTTCAATCTCTGCTAAAGAGCTTTCAACTATATTTTGATAAAGCTGCGCTTGTTCATTTGCCAGTGGACAGAAAATAGTATTCTCTTGTTTTTCTGGTAAATCTTGAATAATACTTTTGTCAGTTTTAAGGCGACGCAGCAGGAATGGTTGAACAAGCGATCGCAAAATTTGCAGTGAATTTGTATCCCCATACTTTTCAATGGGAATAGCAAACCGACGTTGGAAAAATTGCTTTTTCCCTAAATATCCAGGATTCAAAAAATCTAAAATTGACCATAATTCTGAAAGGCGATTTTCTACAGGAGTTCCTGTTAAAGCAATTCTAAATGATGCCTCTAAATTTCTCACAGCTTGAGATTGTTTTGCCTCTGGATTTTTAATATTTTGAGCTTCATCAACTATCACAGCTTGCCATTTTATTGCCTGCAAAGTTTTCTCATCCCGATGTACTAAAGCGTAACTAGTAATCACCAAATGTTTGTCTTTAACTACTTTAGTAAACTCTTGACCTTGAGCACGCTTATCCCCGTGATGCACTATTACTTTTAAGGTAGGTCCAAATTTTTTTACTTCCCGTTCCCAGTTACCTAATACAGAAGTTGGGCAAACTAATAATGTAGGTGCTTCCAGTGCGTCTTTTTCTTGTTGGTTAAGTAGGAATGCGATCGTCTGAATCGTTTTACCAAGACCCATATCATCTGCCAAACAAGCTCCTAAGCCCCAACGTTCCAGAAATGTTAACCAACTTACACCCCGCGCTTGATAAGCTCGTAATTCCCCTCGAAAATTCTTGGGAGTAGGAATCTCCTCTAAAGAACGATTATTAGTTAAAGTATCTAAAAGTTCCTGTAGTTGACCGCCCGCCTCAAAGTTAACGACAGGCAATTTTTCTACAGTCTGAGTATCCCCAGTCGCCAACCGCAAAGCATCTTCTAAAGATAAGGCCATTTGCTCTTGGTGACTAGCAAAGAAATTTTGTGCCGCCCGTACATCTTGGGGTTGCAATTCCACCCACTCGCTGTTAATCTGCACTAAAGGACTATCATGGGCTATTATTTTGTCAAATTCGGCTTTGGTTAATTTTTGGCCTCCAATAGACAATTCCCACTGAAAATTGAGGAGACTTTTTAACCCCAAATTTTCACTTTTCTTAATTTTTGGAGCTTGGGCACGAATGCTAAGACCTAAACGAGAAGCCCATCCTTCCCTGTTGGCCAAACTAGGGGGTAACACAACACCTAAGCCACTGTCAGTAAACCGCCAACTCCCACTTTTAATAAATTCGTAAGCTTCTTGTGGATTGAGATAGCAATATTGGGGAGTAGCTTCTTGTAAACTCGGTTCAATCGTTGGATAAATTCTTGACGCTAAACCTAAGCCACTCAGCATAGTTTCTTGAGGAAATCTAATTGTTCGCCCTTGATAATTGAAACTGGCTACAGGATTTTCCCAAATTGTCTGAGCATCAACTAAAAATTCTGGTTCATCAACAGCTTGAAAGCAATATTCTAGTTGCCATTTTTGGGAATTGTTTGATGGTGGATGGAGACGGAAACAGGTAATAAATAGGTTTTCTGTAGTTTGACACTGCTGTAGAGGAGATTTCCAATTCTCAAGTATTTTTTGAATTTGTTGTATCTCTCTAGTAGAAGGTAGTTTTAAGCTTGATTTTCCTGACAAGGCTTTTAACCACTGTCGAACTGCAGGACTTAATGAAGCAATTTCTGTTCCAGAGATTCGGGCTGATATTTGTCTAATTTGTGTATCTATTATATTTGTTAAAAAGTCTTGGAGAAGTTCTTGACTTGATTTGAAGTTAGGCAACTGTGAAGTATTATTTTCTGGGATAATCTGTAGATTTTCTAAGGAAATAGGAGAATCCCAATCTAGCTGATATGTACGACAAACAAGAGGCATTTGTTGAATAAAATTTTTCAGCCTAGTTTGGTCTGTAGCGCTATCAAGTAAAGGTTGCCAAATAGCAAATATTTGTTCATTTGATTGCTGTTCAAAAGATGGTAAAAATTTGCATCTAGCCAATAAATCAAGACTCCATCTAGCAACATGAGACCAAAATCTTAAATCTGCCCCGACTAAAGATTCAGTTATGTTACCCAGAGGAATAGATTGTAAGAATTGTATTGCTGATAAAGTGTCTAAGCAAATTCCTTCTATTTGCCAGGGATAAAGGTATAACTTTTCTGTAGTTTCTGAAAAATTTGTAGCAGAATGCAAGGGGCATAGTTTAGGACTAGATTCTAATAACTTTGTAGGGATAGCTAAGGTTTTATTTATCGATTTTTGGTTGTTTTCTAGAGAAATACGCCTTTTTTCCTGAGATAACTTTAATAACTCATCTACAGTTATTGCGTAAGGGTGATGAGAAATTTTTCCTATTTCACTAGCATCATCTTCTTTAATTCTGCGCCAAGCTTCTCCCCAAATAAATAAATAACTAGGTTGCTGAGGTTGAGTCAGCCAAAAACTATGTAAAATTGCCATCTTAAGTATTTATCAAAAAGCTGCTATTTTTCATTGCTCAATTTTTCATAATTACAATAAATTGAGCAATGAAAAATAGCATCTCAGTTAAAACAACTGGATGCAACCTCTATAATTCTGTAACAGAGATTAGTTATAGTTATTATAACGGTTTTCCTTGAAAGAAAATACAGAAATAAAAGTGATAAAAATAAAGCGCTAAAATGTTAAATCTAAAAATAGGAAATGTTAAATCTAAAGTGGGATGGGAGGCGTACCTCACAACTAGAGGATTACCCTGATTGTCCAGACTGATCTAATGGAGCATCGTCAGCCTCGGCTGGTTACCGCTACCGCCGACATGAAACGTGGAGCGACTGGAATTGCTTAGAGGGTTGGGCAACAGGAACGTCACTACAAAGCAATGTGTTTTTTTGGGGTTAAAATCCCCTTGAAAATTGACCAATTTCGCTCTGATACTAAATCCGGTGTACGATAGGGGTTTTATTTAAACCTCGCCCGCCCCGGCGGGCTCTTAAGAGGCAAGAGGTAAGAGGCAAGAGGCATGTATGGTTATAGACAATTTGGAAAATGTACTTTGGCCTCATTCGGGAGGAGCTACGCTTTCATAACCGGATTCGGTCTGACTTCTTATTTCTTAACTTTCTTTTATGAAAGTGGCTAGCCTGAAGTTAGAATGGAAATCCCCAGCTAATTTTTCTTTCTTCCTTCTTCCTACTTCATTCTTCAAACATCACACTTGTCCCATTAACAATGCTACGATTGCCACAGAAGTGAAAGAATATGTGATACAGAAGGAAAAAAATTGGATGGAAGAGATAGACAAATCAATATCCTTTGATGGACGAGATATTAGACTGAAGGTCGGTTTATTTGCGCCTCAAGCTGGTGGTGCCGTGATGATTGAATCAGGAGACACAGCCGTGTTAGTAACAGCCACCAGTGTTAAGGGTAGAGAAGGAATAGACTTTCTGCCTCTTCTGGTGGACTATGAAGAAAGACTCTACGCAGGAGGTAAAATTCCTGGTGGTTTTTTGCGTCGAGAAGGCCGGCCTCCAGAAAAGGTGACACTTACTGGTCGTTTAATAGATAGACCTTTACGCCCCCTCTTTCCTGGTTGGCTACGAGATGATATTCAAATTGTGGCCACAACTTTATCCATGGATGAGGAAGTCCCACCAGATGTCCTAGCTGTCACTGGTGGTTCAGTGGCCGTCTTATTGGCTCAATTACCATTCTATGGCCCAATGGCCGCAGTACGGGTAGGTTTGGTAGGAGACGATTTTATTATCAATCCAACTTACCGTGAAGTTAAAAATGGGGATTTGGATTTGGTGGTCGCTGGCTCTCCCCATGGGGTAATTATGGTAGAAGCAGGAGCAAATCAATTGCCAGAACAAGACATTATTGAGGCAATTGATTTTGGCTATGAAGCAGTTTGTGATCTGATTGAAGCTCAACGAGAAATGATTGGTGAAATTGGCCTCGCGCTAGTAGAGCCTGAAGCTCCAGAAGTAGACTCCACCTTAGAAGACTATATCCAGGAAAAAGCAACAGAATCCATCAAACAAGTCCTATCAGAATATGATTTGGAGAAAAATCAGCGCGATCAAAAACTGGATGAAATTAAGGATTCTATAGCAGAAGCGATCGCCACATTGCCCGAAGAGGATGCAGTGAGGGTATTGGTTGAATCGGAAACTATGGCACTAGGGAATGTCTTTAAGAGCGTTACCAAAAAACTGATGCGCAAACAAATTATTGATGAAGGCATCCGGGTTGATGGTCGCAAGTTGGATGAAGTCCGTCCAGTTTCCTGTCGGGTGGAAGTCTTACCAAAAAGAGTTCATGGCAGTTCCCTATTTAATCGAGGTTTAACTCAACTCATGTCTGCTGTAACTTTGGGGCCTCCTGGTGATGCTCAAGAATTGGCGGATGATTTACATCCCCAAGATGAGAAACGTTATCTGCACCATTACAACTTTCCTCCTTTTTCCGTAGGAGAAACTAAGCCATTGCGATCGCCTGGTCGTCGCGAAATTGGTCATGGAGCTCTAGCGGAACGTGCTTTAGTGCCAGTTATACCGACGAGTGATCTTTTCCCCTATGTGATTCGGGTAGTTTCAGAAGTACTTTCTTCAAATGGCTCAACTTCTATGGGTTCTGTTTGTGCTTCTACTCTAGCTTTAATGGATGCTGGTGTTCCGATTATAAAGCCTGTAAGTGGAGCAGCTATGGGCCTAATTAAAGAAAGTAATCAAGAAAGTGGTGATGATGAAATTCGTATCCTGACAGACATTCAGGCTATAGAAGACTTCTTAGGTGATATGGATTTCAAAGTTGCTGGTACTGATACCGGCATTACAGCCCTGCAAATGGACATGAAAATCACAGGTTTGTCTATAAAAGTTATTGCTGATGCAATTTATCAAGCTCGCCCTGCACGATTACATATTCTGGAGAAAATGTTGAGTGTTATCGATGAACCTCGTGAAGAAATGTCACCCTATGCACCACGACTATTAACCTTCAGAATCGATCCAGAATTGATCGGTTTGGTGATCGGGCCTGGTGGTAAAACTATTAAAGGTATTACTGAGGAAACTGGTGTCAAAATTGATATTGACGATGATGGCACCGTGACAATTGCTGCAACAGATGGTGAAAAGGCCAAACAAGCTTGCAATATTATCCAAGGTATGACCAAGAAACTGAATCCAGGAGATGTTTATGTTGGTCGTGTGACAAGAATTATTCCTATAGGTGCTTTTGTGGAAGTCTTTCCAGGAAAAGAAGGAATGGTTCACATATCCCAAATTGCAGATTATCGTGTGGGTAAAGTCGAAGATGAGTTAGCAATTGGAGATGAAGTCATTGTTAAAGTTAGAGAAATAGACGCCAAAGGCAGGGTGAATTTAACCCGTCTGAATATTCACCCTGATGAAGCTGCTGCGGCTCGCGCTACTGCAATGAATAACTGTCATTAAAGAGAATGACAAGTCAAAAGTCAAACGTCAGAAAGAGGGAGCAATAATTCTGTTTTTCTGCAATGCCAACATTGAGAAAATCTTAATTTTATGATCTGTGCAAATATCCCATCAGCTGGCACACTTTTGACTTGGTACGAGATTTATAGGTAAATGTTTGTTAATTTTTTGGCAAACACACCTATATAATAATAATATCATGTCCGGTTGAAAGCATGATCAATAAATTAGGGAGGAGTTAGGAATGAAAAAAGAAGGTATAAGGAGAAGAAAGTTTTTTATCACTAATTAAGCGGACATTATATAAATTGTTTCTATTTGAGTTGTGAATATAGTCGAGAGGAAAAAGGCAAAAGGTAAAAGCTAATCAGGTATATAGAGATTTTTTATAACCAAAAAAACTACTTTCTTGAGCAAGAAGGAAAACAATGAAGGGGCAATTTAGCAGAGATCAAACTTGGTATTACATTTGGTTATGTTAGGATATTTAATATCTGATACCAATTCTCCATGAAGATGCGCTTAATATAACTTGATGGACGCAAGTTGTAGAAAAAATGAGGAATAATTATTAATTGCATTGTTACAGAGAAATGGCATGAAATAAAAATTTGAAAAGGAGTCAGAATACAGCACACCCTGAAGCGTCAGAATTAATCTTAGTCAGGAAGCCCTAGCTAAAGCATAGGGTACAGCTACCATTTTGGTGTTGGCTTGACTGGTGGCTCAAGCCACTGCCTCCCTTTTCCTCCCCTAGCTTGAGGCGCAGCCTGCCGTAAGGCAAAGCTAGAGGCTCCCAAGCTATTGAACTTTTTTTAGGTGGCTTAGTCCGACTGAATTCTTTCTTGATCAGTAAAAAGGCACAAAAAATCTCGGTGTGTAACTAAAAGTCAAGTCAGTCAGAAACATATTCCCTTCTGCCTTACTGCTCTCTACCTTATCGTCGCTACGCCCTGAAGGGTTTATGGTGTGAGGTGTGGGGAAATATTTTGAATAAATCAGACACCATACACTGTTCAGAGGAATGGGTTTGAGAACCCCAGTTTTATCTACAGGGTCTACAATTGCTTGGGTTTAAAATCCTCCTACTATCTATTCAAGCTTTTTTATAATTATAATATTCCAGGCCAAACTACTTAAATTATGGCAAACTTTAATAAGTTATCTAATCCTAAAGTTGAAAAAAAACTGTCATTGCATTTGGTTCTCACCCTACCAATAGTATTACAATTATGTGCTGTTATTGGTATAATAGGATGGATATCATTAGTTAATAGTCAAACAGCAGTTAATGAAATTATTAATCAATTACAAAAAGAAATTAGTAATCGTGTAGAAGAGCGAACAAAAACTTATGCGGAGATTCTTTCCTTATTTCTCAGAAGCCAAAGTGTCGCAGTCAAAACTGGAGAACTAAATTTAGAAGATTTTCCTAAATTACAACGCTATTTATGGGAACAAGTACAACTCAATGAATTAGTTCCTTTCATTTATTATGCTAATGAACAAGGAGAATTTATTGGAGTTGAAAAAAAAGAAGATGGTACAGGAGTTTTGTGGATTTTAGATAAGCCAGAAATTCCTAGACTGACATTTTACCGCCTCAATAAAGAAGGAAAGCAATCTGGATTCATCGAAAGCAAAGAATACGATCCTCGTACTCGTCCTTGGTATCAAGCAGCTATTAAAAATAGCAGAAATCCAGAATCTAGTAGAATTGGTACACCTATTTGGTCTCCTCTTTATCCTGATGGTAGACGACCAATATTAGTTACAAGTTTGATGGTTCCTATCTACACAGCAGCAGGCAAGATTCAAGGTGTACTAGCAACAGATTTAAGCTTAGTTTCATTAAGTAGCTTTCTAGATAATCTAAATATTAGTAAGTCTGGCAAAGGAGAGGTTTTTCTTGTTGATGGTTTGGGCAAGCTTATTGCTACTTCTGCCAAAGAATTACCATTAAAATTAACTGCTAAAGGTATTGAACAAGTTAAGGCAATAAATAGTAAGAACTTATTAATTAAAGAAACAGCTAAATATTTGTTAGATAATTTTGATAACTTTACTAACATTAATGATGACATCAGCTTAAAAATTAACATCAATCAAGAAAAACATTTTGTTGCAATAAATCATATACAAACTCAACATTCCTGGAATTTGATGCTCGTGCTAATACAGCCAGAATTAGATTTTTTAGATTTTCTTAATAATAACACTAAAAGGACAATTTTGTTATTTATTATAGCACCAGGAGCTGTCATAATTATCGTGTTCTTTACTACTCCTTGGATTACAAAACCAATTCAGAGAGTGAGCCAAGCTGCTCAAGAAATTGCTGATGGTAAATTAGACCAAAATATTCAGGTAGGCCGGATTAAAGAGTTAGCTATTTTAGCTCAATCTTTTAATCAAATGATAGAACGAGTCCGGCAGTCAATTACTGACTTAAAAAAGACTAATGAAGAATTAGAAGATCGAGTAGAAGAAAGAACTAAAGCACTACAAACAGCTAAAGAATCCGCTGAGCAAGCTGCTAAAGCTAAATCACAATTCCTGGCCACCATGAGTCATGAAATTAGGACTCCGATTAATGGAGTTTTAGGAATGACACAATTATTAGCAGCAACAGCATTAACTCCAGAACAAAATAAATATGTGCAAACTATAGATATTAGTGGAAATACACTACTGACCGTAATTAATGATATTCTAGATTTTTCTAAAATTGAATCAGGCAAACTAGAAATCGAAAACCACCCCCTAGATATTCGTGCTTGTATTGAAAATGTTTACGATGTTTTGGCAACAAAAGCAGACAACAAAAATATTGATTTATTGTATTTAGTAGCTCCAGAAGTTCCGACTCATATTATTGGTGACGAAACTAGAATCAGTCAGATTTTAATAAATCTTGTTAATAATGGAATTAAATTTACAGATAAAGGAGAAGTTTACATCCAAGTTTCACAAAGAAAAATAGATAGCATTAGTAAAAATAATGGCAAGAATATCGAGTTACATATCTCTGTGAGTGATACAGGAATTGGAATCAGTGAAGAACAAATGAGTCGTTTATTTAAACCTTTTTCTCAGGGAGATTCTTCTACAACTCGTCGATATGGAGGTACCGGTTTGGGGTTGGCTATATGCAGTCGCTTAGTGGAATTAATGGGTGGAAAAATTGGGGTTGAAAGTGTAATAGGTAAAGGTAGCAAATTTTTCTTTACTATTCAAACTAGAGCGGCTCCAGCACAACCAAAAGTAGATCTGGCTCAACCAATACCAGAAATTCAAAATAAGCGTGTATTACTGGTAGATGATAATCAAACTAATCTGGAAATTTTAATCTGGCAATGCCAAAAGTGGCAAATGTTGCCTTTTGCCACTACTAGCGGAAAAGAAGCAATATTATGGATAGAAAGAGGTGATCCATTTGATATCGCAATTCTCGATATGGCAATGCCAGAAATGGATGGTTTAAGTCTAGGCTATGAACTGCAAAAGTTGAAATCCAAAGATCAATTACCACTGATTTTACTGACTTCTCTGGGAAAGCATAATGAAGATAGTGAGTTGATAAATAGAATTTTCTCCGCTTACATTTCTAAACCAGTCAAGCAGTCTACTTTGTTTAATACAATAGTCAATATTTTCACCACTGTCAAACAGTCATTTCATAAAATTCCACCGCAAAAAATTAAATTTAATCATAAATTAGCAACAATTTTACCTGTAAAAATTTTGCTAGCAGAAGATAACTTAATTAATCAGGAATTGGTAATTACAATTTTAGATAAAATGGGCTATAAAATTGATGTCGTGAATAATGGTAGAGATGCGATAGCAGTTTGTAAACAGCAGTATTACGACATAGTTTTTATGGATGTACAAATGCCAGAAATGGATGGTTTAGAAGCTACTAGGGAAATTATTAAGCAGTTGCCATTAGAAACACGGCCTAAAATTATTGCTATGACTGCTAATGCCATGGAAGATGATCGAAATATCTGTTTGCAAGCAGGTATGAATGACTACATTAGCAAACCTGTACAAATTGAAGTGATACAGCAAATGTTAGAAAAGTGGGGAAAAACACAAACTCATGTTAGTGCTGCAAATCCTACCACTCCTAACAGTCAAATACTTAATCGAGATGCAATGATTATGTCTTTGGCAGAGACTAAACCTGAGTTAGTTAAGAAAATGACACAAATATACTTACAACAGGAAGGGCCACGACGTCTGGAAGAAATCAAACAAGCGATCGCAGAAGGTAATGCGAAAGGTTTGAGATATTCTGCCCATACTCTCAAGGGTGGTAGCGCTACTTTAGGAGTTGTGGGTGTAGCAGAGGTTTGTAAACAATTGGAAGTTAAAGCCAAAAATCAAGATTTTGCAGATATTGAGCAGTTAATACAGCTATTGGAGGAAAGTTATGAAGAAGCCAAACAGGAATTAATTAAGTTTATTTAGTCAGTTAAAAGTCAGAAAAATTGGCGTTGCTGAAACTGGGTATGAATTCCAGCAATTGAACAACTGAAATAGCTAGCATCATAAGGTATACAATTAGTTGCCAATTGACGATTCATACCTTCATTCGGCAACGCCGAAAAATTTAATCTAGTTTCGGTAAACCCATCTGGCTGATAGTCGTCAACTGATAAACGCCAATGGTTATCAGAAGTATTTAACATTCCATTACAACAATCATTAAATGATTTGAATCAAGCTCCCCCTAACTTATTCAAGTCATGTTTAAGTGATAGAAAAAGCATCAGACTACCGCCGAGGTAACAGCATCCTGTGAAACGTCTTTCATGTAGCGAAGCTAAAACCCATCAGAAACTTATTCAATTGTCTTTGTTTCTTAGACGATTATTAGGTTACCTGGGAATCTGGGCACCTACTGCCCTTAGGCAGGCTAACGCCTTTCATGTGGCGAGGTGTCTAAACAGGCTGGAGAGGATTTCAAAAAAGTGGAAGTATCAGGTATTTTAGTATTAGGTAAGTCTATAATTTAAGGTAGAATAACTTAAAAATCAATACTTAATGCTTAAACTTTTTCTCTGGAGACTCTTCTGTATTAAAAGCTCCAGAGTGCTTCTGACTTTGTGCTTCTTTCTTTTTCTTTGACTCTAAATATTCATTAAAGTTTGTATTAAAATCAGCTCTGTTTAAAAGATTGTAATCTCTGTCCTTATATTTCTCTTTAATATCAGTTACATGACGGTCTCCAGTTTTCCATACACCTTCTTCTTTTTTGCAGTATTTGCTAGCCGTATTGTGCATTAATTCAGAACGCTCTTTTCGTAATTCTTCAATACTGCTAGCTAAATCACTGTCACTTATTAGATTTTTTTTCTTTATAGTCACCACTAGAGTATCTACACCTAACTTGTAGTTTTCTTGAGGATACTTCAATACGTTTCTCCTTTGTTCTGTCTGCTCCCTAAATCTTTCTTGAACTTGAGTTATGAGTTGTTCTTCTATCCAAAAAAGGCTATTTTCTTTAATTCTAGAAGGTTCAGGAAAATTTTCAACACCATTTAACTTAAATATACTGTAATTATGATCATAAGTATGGTATAGGGTTGCTCCTACATTTTTTAATTGTTGAGTAATAGAAGGGGAAATATTCTCTTTTTCTTCTTTCGTAAATTCAAGCTCTCCAGCACCTGAATTGATTTTCTCTAGAAGAATCCACAAAGTTCTAGCCGTATATATTTGCGTTGTTATGATTTTTCGAAAAGACTCAATAACAGCATTCAAAGGCCTAGGAAATTTCATAAAAGGAAATTCTAGTTTAAGAAGTTCATTAGAACCTAATTGCAGAGATTTTAGTAGAGTGATAATAACTTTTTTATATGAATCTGCAACAACTTCTTGAATATCTGGATAAGCCGTGTTAAGATGTTCTCGAAAATCAACCTCTACAAAATAATTAGGTGAATTAGTGCATTTCTCAGAATATTCTTTTTCCATGTCTCGTCTTGTATCTGACTCAAGATGCTCTTCTCTTACTACATTAAGAATACCTTTTTCCAAAGTAGGAATTACTTGAGCTGCGCCTTGTTCTTGGCTTTTTACCTGACTTTGACTTCGCTTCATACGCTGAACAGTCGTTAAAGTATTGCATGATTGTACATTTCTTTTTTTATGGTCTTGTATGGGTTTACCTGCTGGTTCTGAACTTCCCTGTAACGGTGTAAATATGCTTCTAAATTCTACTTTTACAGGTTTCTCCTGAACTGTTCTCATTTTCTGTTTTACCATTTGATGAGATTTTGATAACTGAATTGGTGCTGTTTTTTTGATACTTGTATATGAAACATTTAGAACTCATATTATTTATTTATAATTTTGATAAAAAAGTGATATTTGCTTCTGAAACAGAAGAGTAATTAAAATAATTTACTTCCTATTAATTTAGAGATATATCCTGTCGAAATACAGGCACTATCTCATCTGAATGGGATATATTTTTCTTTGAGGATTGGTGATCGCAAGCGGACGACTCATTGGTAATAATAATCCAAACTAAAGTACGTTTAATTATAACATCATAAAATAATTTGTAATTTTTTGTAATTTGGACAAGACTTTAGATTGTCTTTATAAATCATCTCGAAACTTTGGTTGGTTACAGCGGACAGCTAAAATATCGGTAAGCATGAAGAGAGATGTCCGCAAAAGCCCGCCCTACGCAAAGAATTTATATTATGTTCAGTAAAACACTTATAATAAAGTTTCATAGTTGCGCTAAAGCGCTAAAGCGCAACTACAAACAAGGAAAAGAGTCAGATTTCAAGGGAATTATCGCTACACTAATTCTCCGGACATGATATTAGAAGTCAGGAGGAAAGAGGGGAAGAAAAGAAAAAAGTAGAGGGTTTATTAGGAGATGTTATCTATTCTGTCAATCCGATCACTTTATTTCTCATTAATTATCCAGACGTGGTATTATATCGAATCCGCCTAGTTTCACATAGATACAATGGGCAATAGCAAAATTCGTGACAATCTGAATGCCTAAAATATATGTCCTCTAATTCTCCCCAAAAATTGATTATTATCATAGCATTTTTATCATTAATCCCTTTAGGTGCTGCTCAGTATTTGCCTCAAGTTAGTAATAATTTTTTATCCACATTTTGGCGTAATTTAATAGATAAAAATACTGCAAATAATTCACTTACTACTGCAACTCATCCTCCCCAATTCTCTAAGCCACCAAAGCCAGTACTACCAACTTATAAAAACTTTGACATTGTAATTTATGGGGATGAACTTCAAGGAGTCTGTGCTGCAATCTGGGCTAAAAAAATATTAGATAATACAGGCAAAGTAGTATTAATGCGTTCCCATGATGAAAATCTACCTTTAGGTGGTTTATTAACACGAAGTGGATTAGCTTATCTAGACTATGATAAAACTCCTGGCTGGCAAGAACGCCCCTATTCTCAATGCTTTATTGACTTTCTGAAAAAAGCCAAAATTATTGAAGCTTGTGTAACGCCACAATTAGCAGCCAAAGCTATGAAAGAAATGTTAGAAGCAGCAGGAATTATAGTTATTTCTAATGCTGCTATTACCCCTTATGTTGAAAATAGAAAAATTAAGTTTGTGCAAATAAACGGCACAAATATTAGAGTCAAAGCTTCTGCATTTATTGATACAACTCAAGATGCAGAATTAGCCCGAAAAGCAGGTATACCTTATACTTTAGGATTTGCGTCACAAAAGCAGGAACTACAGGATGAAACTATCGCAACTTCTATTGTTCCGACTGTGAACGGTTTAAGTATTTATGAATTACAAAGACTAGAAACAAAAATACTTTATAATCGGCAACTAATGGCAAAAATAAAAACAAAAATTAAAGCAGAGCAAGCTCCGATAGATGCTCAATTCACTCTCCAAAAATTTAGATTACCAATGATTCAAACATATAAAGATGGCTATATAAATAGAAGTATTGCTTTGTCTGGAGCTTATCATCTTCATCGGAAACACTCATTTAATCTAGATTTATCATCAATATTTTTATTTGGTAAACTGAATATTTGTCGTCTTGGTCATCGAGAATTATCTTTGAATGGATTTCTGTTTAAATATGACACTAAAAAAGTTAGACAAATAGAATTGAATGACTTTAAACCTACTCAGGAAATGATTACAGAAATGAAGGGACTTGAAACTTGGTTGCGGAAAATATCAGGGAAAGATGTCAAGGTAGTTATACCATCAGAAGTATATGTTAGGCATAGTTTAAATATCACCGATGTTGTTGATCCATTGACAGGAAAAGAAATTCTCAAAGGTGGTACTTCAGCAGAAAATTCTATTGGTACTTTTTCTTATGATTTTGATTTTCGTGGTGGTGTTAACGGTTTAGATATTGAATACTTGCCCCTACCTAGATATAACTTTGGTATTGAGAGTGCTTTAGCTAAAAATGTCAATAATTTAGCAGTTGTAGGGCGTTCCTCTGGATATATAGGAATTGCTGCCGCAGTGGCTAGAATTCAGACAATGAATATTTATCAAGGGCAAGCAATCGGAGTAGCAGCAGCGATCGCTCACCAACAAGGTTTACCTCTAAATCAAATTACTTCTGCTGAAGTTCGGCAAAAATTAGAAAGCTTAACTGACAAGAAGACAAAATTAAGAGGTATAAATAGAATTAAAGGTAGAGATTATAGTCATGTTAAATAATTTTATTTGTCACTTCAAAATTCAGTATCCTAGAGCTTGCAAAAAAATGTAAACTGATAGAATTACTAACAATCCACGAAAAGCTAAACTGATTATTCTATCAGGCAATCTAGGCAGAAATCTAGTACTAACTTGAACTCCTAATAAACCACCAAATCCTAATAAGAGACCAGGTACGAATAAAACATTTCCTCTAATTGCATGACCTATACAAGCAGAAAAAGCAGTAATTACAATTACACCTAAGCTAGTTTGAATAGCAGCCTTAATACTTTCACCCAATAATAATATTTGCAAAGGTACCATAATTACACCACCACCGACGCCAAACAAACCTGCTAATAATCCAGATAAACCGCCAGTAGTAATTCTAGCAATAGTTTTGGCAAATTTATTGGGAATTTTTACTTGCTTTTTCTGTAGCGTTATTTGTTTGCGCAACTCGACTAGATAGATACTAAAAAGTAGTAATAATCCGAAAGCAATCAATAACCAACGAGAAGAAAATAAACCTGCTAAATATACTCCTAACTGAGCAGCAATCAAAGCAGGAAATCCGATTCCTAGTACTTGCCTGGTAGTTAAATAACCCATCTTCCAGTTTTGGATACTACCAGAAGTAGCTGTAATTAATATTGATAAAGTGCTAGTAGCAATTGCTTGTACTGGTTCATATCCTAATGCCGTTAATAAAGGTACAGCAATACTACCACCACCAACGCCAAAAAATCCAGCCACTACACCAGCAAATAATCCAAAAACTGCGAGACTAAATAATTCTATAAAAGTCATTTGAATTTTAAAAGTAGTAGCAAAGCTAGTAGCAAAATAACCGATCTGTGAAATTCCTGTTATTATATGTTAATATTACCATTACTATGAGGAAATTTTAGTTTTTCTCAGATTTTGCTGCTGCTCAAACCTGATTCAGGTGTCAAAACCCCATAGTTATAAAGGAGTAGCTAAAAATACAAATCAATTTTTGATTTGATGAAAAAAATTCAAGTGATACTAAACAATGCCAAAACAATCTATTCCCAGAATTGAAGAGTTACGAGTGAAAAACTACCGCGCTCTGCATGACTTAGAAATAAAAAAAATTACCCCATTAACTGTATTTTTAGGTCCTAATGGTAGTGGTAAATCTACAATATTGGATGTTTTTGCATTTTTGTCAGAATGTTTCACATATGGACTAAGAAAAGCTTGGGAAAAGAGGGGGAGATTTCGAGAATTAAAAACTAGAGATACTGAAGGAAGTATAGTATTTGAACTTAAATATCGGGAAAGAAAAAACGATCCTTTAATTACATATCATCTTGCCATTACTGAAGGAACAAAGGGTCCTTATGTTGCTGAAGAATGGCTGCAATGGAGAAGAAAACAAAGAGGCAAACCTTTCAGATTTCTAGACTTCAAAGAGGGAGAAGGCAAAGTAATTACTGGAGATATGCCTGATGAAGAAGACGATCGCATATCTGAAAAGCTAGAATCTCCAGAACTTTTAGCAGTAAATACCCTCGGACAATTTGCTAAACATCCTCGCGTTAGTGCTTTAAGAAAATTTATTACAGGTTGGCATCTTTCCTATGTAACTGCTGATAATACTCGCAGTATTCCTGAAGCAGGTGCCCAAGAAAGATTATCTCCAACAGGTGATAATTTATCTAATGTTATTCAATATCTTAAAGAACAACATCCAGAACGACTGGAAAAAATTCTGAATATTCTTTCCCGTCGAGTTCCACGTTTAGAAAAAGTTGCAGCTTCAATTATGCAAGATGGGAGACTTTTACTACAAATAAAAGATGCTCCTTTTTCCACACCAATTTTAGCCAAATTCGCCTCAGACGGGACATTAAAAATGTTAGCTTATCTCACGGTATTACATGATCTAGACTCACCACAACTTATCGGTATTGAAGAACCAGAAAATCATTTACATCCTCGTTTACTACTAGAACTTGCTGAAGAATGTCGTGCTGCTTCTGCTAATACTCAATTGATGGTGACAACTCATTCTCCATTCTTTATTGATGGGCTAAAACCAGAAGAGTTATGGGTTCTTTATCGAGATGAAAAGGGTTATACTCAGGCTAAACGTACCAACGAAATGCCAAGAATTAAAGAATTTATGGAAGCAGGAGCAGTTTTAGGTGATTTATGGATGGAAGACTTCTTTGAAGTTGGAAATCCTTTAAAAAATCAAGGCGCACCACGTATAAATTAACTTATAAGTTAGTTATTATAGGAGTAGTTGAGATTGTATATTGAATTTCTAGTGGAAGATTACTCAACGGAGGAAGCTCTCCATCATTTATTACCAAATATTCTTGGTGAGAATGTCAAATTTGACATTCATTCTTTTCAAGGGAAAAAAAGATTTACTTTCTAAATTACCGCAACGATTAAAAGGATATAAAGCATGGATACCTGATGATCACAGAATCATAATTTTAATAGATAGAGATAATGAAGATTGTCAAAAATTAAAATTAGAGTTAGAAAATATTGCTATCAATTCTGGATTTGTGACAAAATCTTCTGCCACAAGTGAAAGAAAAAAGAAATATCAATTAATTAATAGAATTGTGATTGAAGAATTAGAAGCTTGGTTTTTTGGAGATGGTCAGGCTCTGGTTAAAGCTTATCCTAAATTGTCTAAAAATATTCCTGAACAAGCTAAATATCGGAATCCAGATGGTATTAAAGGTGGTACTTGGGAGGCCTTGGAAAAGGTTCTTCAAAAAGCAGGCTATCATCAAGGAGGATTAGAAAAACTGAAAGCGGCAAGAGATATTGCACCCTACATGGACCCCAGAGAAAATAAATCAAAAAGTTTTCAAGTTTTTTATAGTTGTTTATTGGAAATAAAAAAAATAGCTGAAAAAAGTGAATCTAGTTAGGTTTAATTGGCTTTTATCTATACTAGACCACTTTAGGAGGGTATCCATGAAACATCCTCATGAGGGTTTAAACTATTTAACTCATCTACCTGAAGAGCACTACAAATAATTGAGATCAAACTAATTGAAAGTCTTATTGCAACACACACAACACAACTGTCTACTCCCTCAAATCCTCATCCCAACACCCAAAACACCCAAAATCCTAGAAAACTCAAGCCGTAAACTCCAACTCCTGCTTATAATGTCTAAAATAGTTAAAAGCCCGAAATCTATCCAGTCCAAAAACTGGCCTTCATGATTCATATCAAACAAATAGAACTTACTAACTTTAAATCTTTCGGTGGCACGACGACAATTCCTTTGCTACCAGGGTTTACTGTGATTTCTGGACCAAATGGTTCTGGTAAATCTAATATTCTTGATGCACTACTATTTTGCTTTGGCTTGTCTAGCTCCAAAGGCATGAGAGCTGAACGCCTACCAGACTTAGTCAATAATAAATTAGCCAGGCGTAAAACTCTCGAAACGATTGTTACTGTTACCTTTGATTTAGAAGACTTATCAAGTCCCCAGAATGGCCATAAAGAACCGGACTTATCACAGCCACAATTACCACCAACTATAGAAGTATTAGAAAATGGAGCCGAGTCTCCAGCATCTAAAGATGCGTTAGATACAGATATAGATACAGTTCTATCTTTTGATTCTCTGAATGAGTGGAGTATCTCTCGTCGCCTCCGAGTTACTAAACAGGGTACTTATACCTCCACATATTATATGAATGGTCAAGCATGTACCCTCACAGAACTTCACGAACAGCTTAATCAACTCCGAGTCTACTCAGAGGGATATAATGTTGTTCTCCAGGGTGATGTAACTGGCATTATTTCCATGAAATCTCGCGAGCGCCGGGAAATTATTGATGAAATAGCGGGAGTAGCTCAATTTGATAGAAAAATTTCTCTGGCTAAAGAAAAACTAGACTTGGTGAAGGAACAAGAGGAAAAAAGTCGGATTGTGAAAAAAGAACTGAAAAAACAATGCGATCGCCTTTCCGAAGACTGTGTCAAAGCTAAACAATATCAACAACTGCGAGGCCAACTAGAGGAAAAAAGTTTGTGGCAAACAATACTGAGATGGCAAAACCTGCAAAAACAAGAATGGAAACTTAGGGAAAATATAGAATCAGGCGATCGCTCAACCACAGAAGTTAATCAACAGATTCAAACCAAACAAACTGAAATTCAACAAGCTCAAACTCAACTAGAACAACTCAACGCCCAAGTTAAAGCCTTGGGGGAAGAGGAATTTTTGGCTTTACAATCAACCCTCGCCACTCAAGAAGCCGATCGCCGTCAGCTTAAACAAAAGCACAAAGAATTAGAAACTACAATTAACCAAACCACCACCAACCTCAGTCAGCTCGAACAAGAAATACAGAAACACCAACAGAGTTTGGAAGTATTAGCCACAGAAAAAGTTGTCCAAGCTCAAAATGTTGAATCCTTAGAGACTGCCCGTAACCAAGCTCAAGAAACTCTCAACCAACAACGAGAGTCAGCTAGTGCCATTGCCTCCACCACCGAAGCCTGGATACAACAACAGGCCCTACTCCATCACCAAATTGAAACCCTACAGCAAACCCTCAACCCTCAACGCACTGAACAAGCTAGGCTTAGGGAAAAAATCCACCAGTTAGAAAAGCAAATCCAAGAACAACAAGAGTCTGTAACTGCCCAAGAGGTAGAAATAGAAAATCAGAATATTTACCATGAAAAAGTAAAAGAGTCAAGAGAAACAGCCAATTACCAAGTAGAATCCTTGACCAAACAATTAGCTACCGTAGAACAAGACCTACAAATTCAACAAGATACTCAAACCCGCCTGCTTCAGGAACAACGAGACCGTCAGAGGAAACTAGACAAATTAGAAGCCCAGCAACAGGCGATTCAAGAAGCTACAGGTACTTATGCCACCAAAATGCTGCAACAGTCTGGTATTTCTGGCATTTGTGGCTTGGTGGCACAACTGGGGAGAGTGGAGCCTCAATATCAACTGGCCTTAGAAATTGCTGCTGGTGGCCGCCTGGGTAATATGGTGGTAGAAAATGATACTGTAGCCGCCTCTGGAATTGAATTCTTGAAGCGACAACGGGGGGGACGGATGACGTTTTTGCCTCTGAATAAAATTAGAAGCCCACGCTTGAATCGAGATGAGAGTTTACGCTGGGGAGCAGGCGGATTTATTGATTATGCAGTGAATTTGATTGAGTGCGAACCTCGTTATCATAGTATTTTTGCTTATGTGTTTGGTGCAACGGTAGTATTTGATACCTTGGGTAATGCTCGGCGATATTTAGGTCAACATCGGATTGTGACTTTAGATGGTGAAATCCTAGAAAGCAGTGGGGCGATGACTGGTGGGAGTTTGTCACGCCGTTCTGGAAATTGGCATTTTGGTACAGTTGATGGTAAAGAATCAGCACAAATGGGGGAGATGGAAACCCATCGTCAACGTTTGCAAGAAATAGAGATGGTTTTGGAGCGATGTGTGGTAGAGATGTCTCGGTTGACAGAGAATGTGAAGGAGCGATCGCAAGCTTTAATGGAAGCAAAGCAGTATTTGAGAGAAACTCAACTGAAAGTAGAGCAAATTGAATCGGAATTACAGAAATTAACTAGACAACAAGAGCAGGGGCGATCGCAATTAGAGAAAAATTGCCAAGAGATGGCCAAAGCTCAAACCAGGTTAACCTCCCTAGACCAAGAAATTCCAGCCCAGGAAGTCCAATTAGCAGAGTTAAAGCCAACTTTAGCCGAATTGGAAAAATCCCACACTCACAGTGAGTGGCAACAGATGCAAGAGATGATTAGCTCTCAAGAAGCAGTTTTGCAAGAGCGAGAAGCTAGCTGGCGGGCAGCCCAACAAAAACATCAGAATCTGGAAAATCAGCAACAGCTTTTGGAGGAAAAGGTAGAATCTGGTTGCCATAGGCGCTCAGAATATCAAGAGCAAGAATTAACTGCTTGTAACAGTATGCATGAAATAAGTAGTCAAATATTAGCTGTGGAGGAGCAAATTGCCCAGACCAAAGCTGGTATGGCCAAAGTTGAAGAAAAGTTAGGCACAGAAAAACAAAAACGAGACCAGGCAGAGGCCAATATGCGGGAGCTTTATTTGGCGAAACAGCAGTTAGAATGGCAACTGCAAAAGTTGCAAGAGTCTCAACAAGCACGTCGGGAACAGTTAGTGGCTTTACAGGCTCAGTTAGAAGATCAAAAGGCAGAGTTGCCAGAAACTGTGCCAGAAGTGCCAGAAAATATGAGAATCGGAGATTTAGACAAGGAGGTGCGATCGCTACAGAAACAACTTCAGGCCCTAGAACCTGTAAATATGTTGGCCTTAGAAGAATATGACCAAACCCAGAAACGTCTAGAAGAATTAAGTCAAAAATTAGCGACTCTAGAAGCAGAGCGCACGGAACTATTGTTAAGAATAGAAAATTTTACTACTTTGAGACAACGTTCCTTTTTTGAAGCCTTCGATGCTGTGAATCAAAATTTTCAGACTATTTTTGCTGCACTTTCTGAAGGAGACGGTTATCTGCAACTAGATGATGCAGAAGATCCTTTTAATAGTGGGTTAAACTTAGTGGCCCATCCCAAAGGAAAGCCTGTGCAGAGATTGACCTCTATGTCTGGGGGGGAAAAGTCCTTAACAGCCTTGAGCTTTATTTTTGCCATCCTGCGTTACCGTCCATCTCCTTTTTATGCCTTTGACGAGGTGGATATGTTTCTCGATGGGGCAAATGTGGAGCGATTAGCTAAAATGATAAAACAACAGGCACAACAAGCTCAATTTATTGTTGTGAGCCTGCGTAGGCCAATGATGGAATCATCCGACCATACTATTGGTGTCACCCAAGCCAGGGGCGCTCATACCCAGGTTTTAGGGATTAAAATGAAATAAATAAAATATACAGAAGGCTTTAATGTTGCCATAAGTTGGAGGCTTTAACCTACAACCAATTGCCAGCTACGCATCTCGTAGATTCTGGTAGGGGACTTAAAACTTTGCTGACTGTGGTCGCCAGAAGGTTTATGCCCTCTGCCTTCAACCTTATCTTGTTAAAAATATAAAATCTAATCGGGATTAGACTATAATGACATCTGAACAAATCCGCCAACGCTCTGAGCTGTTAGGAACTCAAGTAATCACTCGTGATAAAGGTAAGCGCCTAGGAGTGGTAAGTCAGTTATGGGTAGACGTTGATAGGCGGGAAGTAGTAGCGATCGGACTACGGGACAATATATTGGCAGTAGCTGGAATCCCCAAGTATATGTTTCTCCAGAATATCCGTGAAATCGGCGATGTCATCTTGGTAGATAATGAAGAAGTAGTAGAAGAAGATATTGATGCTGAAGCCTATAGTAATTTAATCAATAGCGAAGTCCTAACAGAAAATGGTGAAATGTTAGGCAGGGTTAGGGGTTTCAAATTGGATACTAGAGACGGCAAAGTTGTGTCATTGATTATCGCTTCTATCGGTATACCTCAAATTCCAGAGCGGTTTATTAGTACTTATGAATTATCAATTGATGAAATTGTTAGTAGTGGACCTAATCGCCTAATTGTTTTTGAAGGTTCTGAAGAGAAATTGAAACAGTTAACAGTAGGTATTTTAGAACGTTTAGGTTTAGGAGAAGCACCTTGGCGAAAAGATGAGGAGGGAATATATTATCCTCCCACTGTCAAACCTGATCATCAATTAGGTTCAGGACAGCCAGTTACTTCCGATCCCATCCGTGGTACAGTAAGACCTTCTACTCAGGAAGCATGGGATGAAGATTTTGCCCAACCAGAGTTAAGAAGACCAAGAGTAGTTGAACCGGAACCAGTTTATGAAGAATACTTCGAAGAAGAAATAGCTCCTCCTCCACGTCAGCTAGAACGAGAAGCAGTATATGATGACTATTATGAGCCAGAGCCTGTAACTTCTACACCAACTGCTCAAGTCAGACGAGAACCAACTTATGATGACTATTATGAAGAAAATAACTGGGGTGAATCAGATACATATGAGTATCAAGAGAATAGATATCAAGATACAGAATATCATCCTGTTCCCAAGTATGACAAAGAGAAAGAAGTAGAGAAAGATGCTTGGGCTGATGATGAAACTCCAACACCTTATCAAGCACCCCGTGTAAATATTCCTGAGAAAACTAAGATGCCAGAATACGAAGAGGAGCCTGGTGGTTATTAAAGGAGAGAAAAAGTCAGAAGGAAGAAGTTAAAGAGGAATAGAGGAGTAGAGGAGTAGGAAAGTATGAGAGTAGATAGCAAAGAGGATAAACTTAGTTGGCAATTTACGTTATAAAGCGCTAAAACTGGTTGTTGGTCAACTGAGGCAGAACCTAGGAAAAATATGGCGTTGCATATTTGCGGGATGAATTGTAGGCTTAGAGGAAGAGGAAGTAAAAGGAGGGATGTAGCTGTTCCCTTTTGATTCATCCCTTGATTCAGCAACGCCAAAAATATACATAATGTTGGGTTCCCCTTGCGGGATCTTGCTACATTCTTCAACCCTACCTACCAAATCCTAATGGAGCGATCGCTTTAGTCAACCCTAAATTATCACTCATGAGTAAATGTAAACTTTTTCAAAGCAGTCCTCCTTGACACAGACTAAGCTATCGTGAAATTGTCACCAGACATCTCCATAAATTAGGTTTTTGCTACGGTAGGGCAAGAGTTTCAGAATCTTGTTTGGAGATGTCTACCTGATGGGACCTGTCCAACAAGCCAGATGTCCTAGTGTTTCAGCCTGATGAGTCACAAGTAGGTATAAAATTTGTACTCTTTCTCTTTGTTTACCTGTTTTTTGGTCTACCACCAACTTTTTGAGGACTTCTTCTGACTCCGTAATATTATAGGGGTTTTCACAAAGGTAGACTACAGAAACAGCACTGAGTATGTGCAAAATTTTAGGAGTCAGAGTACTAATAATTGTAGTCTATATTAATGAAAATCCCTATAATTTTTAGTATTCCAGAGCTCACGGGGTGACAAGCGCCTCAAACCCATTAATGCTACAAATGATTTAACTATTTTCTGTTGTGCTTTATGTAACGAGGTATGGAAAACCCTGGTGATAGACTTTCAGTCCTCTAAACCATTGGCTCTAGAATTCAAAGGCTTACCTGCTCTGCCTCCTGCTATTTTTTAGCTTCGTCTAACTCACGTTTTTTAGCTTCAAGCTTTTTCCTAAAAATGAGATCTTTATTTTTCTGTAAGTCAGCATCAAAATCTTGTTGATTTACAAGATTGTACTTTCTATCATTTGGGTTGGGATGTTGCTCTTGAATATCCTTAACATGGGTTTCTCCTATCTTCCAAACACCTCTTTCATCTTTATCAGAGCGTTCATTAGCTGCTTTGTGCATTAGTTCAGAACGCCGTTTTCGTATATTTTTTGCTGTTTCATTTTTTACGTCTTCACCCATAATATCATTAGCAGCAGTCAGAAATTCGTTAGCAGTTCCTATGAGACGAGCTACTGGGGCTTTGTAATCTTCAAATTTTTGACTTGATATCAAGAAAAATTTATTCTTAGAATCTTCAAATACTTTTTTCATTTCTTCTGCCAGTGGTAATAATGTTAATAATTCTCTTTTTCTCTCTGGCGTTAATTGATTACTAGACACAAATATATCCATGACGTTAGAATTTAGATACCCATCTAAGATACTAATACCATATTTAATATTCGTCATCTCTTCATCTTTAGTCATAAAATTCAAAGTCTTTACCGTCAAATCACCACCACTATCTTTTAGTTGTTCAAATCTACTGTTTGCTTCCTGAAAAGAATTTTTTAGACTTTTTACAATACTAAAAATAATCAGTTCAAATGAACTATCTAAAGACATAGCTCTAAATTGAACCTCCCCCCAATAATTGGACGAACCACTATAGAACTCTGCATATATTTTTTCCTCGTCTCGTCTTGCCTCTGACTCGTCGTGTGTTTCTCCTACTACATTTTCATGTCGGCGACAGCCGAAAGCTGATCTTTTCGCAAAGGCGAATCTGTTGGCGCGACTTTATGTTGGTCCTCCATCATAAGTTGAACAATCTTTGAATTTCCCCCTCCCAGGGTGAATATACTTTTGAAGTTTTGTTTTGCTGGTTTTTTCTGAACTACTTTCGCCTGTTGTGTTGTTATGGTCTTAATTTTGGGTTTTGACAACTGAATTGGTGCTGTTGTTTTCAGTATTTGTATATCAAACATTTAGAACTCCATTTTGATGAATTACATTCTTCTAGCTCGAGGCACATTATCAGTCAAAAAAAATGACTGATAATTCTTCTGGTTTTATTGCAGGAGTAAGTTTCTCTGTTTCCAAATCTCCGAATGTTAATGTGGTCGGATTTCCTTGTTCTGTAAAATTTGTGGTCGTCCTGCATAGTAATGGTGAGGAGTAAAACTTGGTATTCAGCTAAATCTTGATTCCGACAAATATCCTTGAGTTTTGTGAGAATTGGGTTGTGAAAAAATCATCGCCCCCCAACCTCTACCATTAATACCACCACCCAGAAAACAAATGATCAGGCTAGCTTGACATACTCACTCCGTTACGCTAACGCGACAACCCTAGATTCTTCAACCGACAAATTGTCGATCGCGGTATGGGCTGAAGTGATATTTAAACCCTGTGTGGACAGCAAACCTATCTTCTGAATTAGAAGTGCCCTCATT
>JAJEAQ010000742.1 GCA_022822685.1 Trichodesmium sp. jk18x7bins.61 | reverse complement strand
TTGTTTCTGTTAGGTTTCTTTTGTCTGAGCGTCTTTCCCATGAGTGAGAGGAGAAGTCGGCTTTTCCTGTTTAGGAAATACATGTTTTAGCTAAAGCTACAGGCTCTACATGGGGGGACAAATTTTGTAGGCTCAGGCTTCTCGAAGAGTATCCCTATCTGTTCCATTACAGAACAGCGTTGAGCAGGGAGGCTCCCTGCTCAAACGCTTTTTCTCCCATCCTTGACCTGACAGAGAGTTCCGTCTTCGTTGCCTCTGACCTACTTGAGCCACCCCCCCTGTAGAAAAGGTTTTCTCTTAAGACTCTTTTGGGTTTACCCTGTTGTATCGTCTGAAGTTTTTGAAATGATTGAGCCACCCCCCCGTAGAAAAGGGTAGCTGCCTCTACTGGGTCAGGGATTTCGTTTTCACATACAGATGAATCACATTCATGTCGGCGACAGGCTCAACATCTGCATCTATTACCTTTTTGGTTACAGCCTATCATGGATAATTTGGCTGTTTCTGCGATCACGCCGTTGCCTCCCCCAGTCGGAGCTTTCCTTACGGAATGCGGAGCATTCAGGTCGCGCGACTGGCTCAACAGGTCGCGCATTCCCAATTAGTGCTTCAATACTTTTATATTTTTATACACCACCTGTATCATCTACAGAACGATTTTTTTCAACGGGCCATAATAAATTTTTCCCGAATTATCGATTAATCCCATTAGTCTTTGAGTTGCATACCAGCTATCCATTAACACTGTTTTTACTGGTAGTCGTTTCTTTTCTACTACATCATTCATCATTTCCTCTACATGGTCAATTTTTGTTTTTTTGTCACCTTCTGGGTCATAAACAGGATAATCTATAACCAAAAATTTTCTGTTTTGGGATTGAAATATATACAATTAACCACCCCTATACCACGAGTTACTTGATGTTCATTACCACTATACTGACGCCGAACAAGTTCAATTTTAGAAGAAAATTTTTTGTTAATTACCGTATCATCAAAAATTAGATATGCCTCTGTGTCTGGGATGATTTCTCCTTGAACATTTCGCCATAAATCTAGTGAACTCAGAGATTCTCTTTTTAAATAACGATTAGCTAATTTTTTCTAGGTGGTTTTCCAGATTAATTATGGTATAATTTGTGTTAGTTCAGAGTAAATATTGGCAGTAGTCGACATAATTAAAATCCATATTTTCAGATATCAAACAATAATGTAATTCTCCAATAATTAGATATTTTTAGTAAAAATAATTTACAGTTCGTAACAAGATACTCCAGAAAATTGTGCCAATATTACTATTCATTATAACCAGCATAAGGGGTGCTATCTGTCCAGCAAAACAATGAACTAGATCGACACCTAGAAAACTAAGCACTACGCTATATGTAGCGTAGTTGCGTAAGTCCTGTTGAATTATTCTTCAGTTCATCCTGCAAAACCATTTCTAGATCTACCTTGTAGCTTGCTTGTCACTCCGTGAGAACTATTATTCATGACAATTGCAATAGTTTTTTGACCTTGAAGCTCTTTGATTTCCCCTTCTATAGTAGCTACCAAAACCGTTTTAGGTAAATTTTGGTCTAAAGTAACTTCTTGAAAATTTTTTTGACGTAAAGATAATAGAATTTCATCTAACCTTTTTTGTAACTGTTTCTTTCTTGTTTTCCGATTGATAACACTCACTAAGCGGTTTCTAGCTAAACCACCTATATAGTTAAGTTCTAGCTTTTCTAGCTCCTGTAAACGACGCTCATTTAGGGACTGCTCTTTCTATTCTGCCTGGCTGATAAAATGATGTATATTATGATATGAAGAACCGATGATATTGTCAGTAATTTGGTAAGGATTCAGGTCCTATGGAAAAGCCTGTAAATCTTGATGGATAAGCATTTCCGGCAATTGCCTCCCCCATCCTCTTCTCAACTATAGATTGCTACAAGCCTTTGTTTTCGTCATTATTGAGAATAAGGCTGTTAAATTGCTGAGTTAGTAGTTTTCATAAGTCTCTCTATAACTGGGTTTGAGATACCTGAATCCTTACCAATAATCTTAGCTTTGCCAGTAATAAAAAGAGGAAATTTTTGACGATTAGCGGTGAATTAGTAGTTATAACAATTTGCTACAGCCATGATTTAAGGTAGGCAAATATTAAGCTATTAATATTAATGGTAGGTCAATCAGCATGATACTTGCACTCCTTAATACTTCTCTATTTGTAATATTATTTGCTCAATTATTTCCAGATTTAATATAAAATTTAAATCCTTGATTATGCAGTTATTATACTATTTTATATAATGTACGCTTAATTAGTGCTCAAAAACTTTCTCCTCCTTATACCTTCTTTTTTTCCTCCTAAATCGGTGCCTCCGCGCCGACTAACTCCTCCCTAATTTATTTATCACGCTTTCAATCGGACATGATATTAATTGTTTTTAATTAGATTGTTTTGATAATAATTACATTTAGGTTTTTCTAATTATTATTTATTTTGTCTATATACAGCATATGGTAGTCCTGCATAGTAATGGTGAGGAGTAAAACTTGGTATTCAGCTAAATCTTGATTCCGGCAAATATCCTTGAGTTTTGTGAGAATTGGGTTGTGAAAAAATCATCGCCCCCAACCTCTACCATTAATACCACCACCCAGCATATTTACATTCTGAAAATTTGTTAACAATGGGAACATAAAATTTACTTGGAATATATTAGATTTTCACGAGGTGTATTTGATTTATTCATATTGATTTTGAACAACTATTTTCTTAATTTTAATACAGAATATTTGTTTGTCGATAACAGTAGCAAGATTATCATAAAAATCAACATATTATAGGATTTTATATAATTACCGTTGTCGATTCAGATTTGGTTATTTATAATTTCTGATAAGTAGATTACAGAGGTAAATTTGATGTTAGACCACAGCTATAAAGATAACGAGGCTGTTTTTTTAGAAGGAATGGCTGATCAACTGAATCTTAAGGATAAACGCAGATTTGTATTTATAGAAAGATTTAAAGTAGATAACGATGATATGGTGCGACCTGAACAGGTCAACAGAACCGAGGCACCTTTCATGGAGCCGACAGGCTCAACATAGAGTAACCCATCAAAGAACAGTACATCACATCTCATTCGGCAACGAAAAAGATAGAAAGCAGCCTAATAACCAAAACTGAAAAGAATTAATCAGTAGTCGAAGGAGAAATAGAAAAATAATCAGTGACTAAATTATTAATTATTCATGTCGGCGACAGGCTCAACTGATCAACTGAACTGAGGCACCAAGCCTCTCTGGGATTTCTACCCCAAACCCTCATAAAGTAACCCATCAAAGAACAGTACATCACATCTCATTCGGCAACGAAAAAGATCGAAAACA
>JAJEAQ010000579.1 GCA_022822685.1 Trichodesmium sp. jk18x7bins.61 | reverse complement strand
ATTTCACAGATACTCCCAGCCAACTTACATTTCTAATTTAGTTAGTATGTTTTATATAAAAATTAACATATCTTCCTTGATCGAATGCTTTAACAGTTTGATAGCTCACTGCCTCTAAGAATTTTCTAAAATCCTTGATATTGCTTTTAGCAACTTCAACTATCATATCAGGTTGGTAATTAGATATCAATTTTTTTGCCCCTTGCAAAGCATCTATTTCTTTGCCTTGTACATCAACTTTGATCAAGTCTATTTTCTCAGTAATCAGTTCATCTAAAGTCACAACTGCTACTTCACCATTTCTGACGTTATCATAAATTTCTGTCAAGAACAAATCTCTAGCTGGATGTTCTTTTATCAAAGATTTACCACGATTTTTATCAATAGCATACCCTAATTTAGACAAGTCAACATTACTAACTTGGTTAATTGAAATATGTCTTTTCAACGCTGCAATAATTTCTGGATGAAACTCTATAGGAATTACTTTTGCCACTTGCATAATTTTGGCAAAGTAAACTGAATGATTTCCTGTATTGGCTCCAATATCAACAACAACTATATTTGATGATTGTTGGTTCTGTCTGATAAATTCTAACTCAGCTATTTCATAAAAATTGCCACTAACATGAGCAATTTCTACTGCTAGATTTTTCCCAATTATTTCAAATTTTATCGGAGTCCCTTGATAATTAAATGAAATAAGATTATCTCCCTTGATTAGCCGATCAACTAAATTTAACCAAATTTTTGCTGTTTTATAACTAGGATTAATTTCCAGTGCTTTGGTGAATTCTGATTTAGCTGCTTCTAATTTTTGTTGTCGAATCAGCAAATTACCGATCGCCTGATGGGCTTGAAAACTTTTAGGTGATATTTCTATGGCCTTATTAAAGTATTTTAGTGCCTCTTCAAATTTGCCTTGTTGAACGAAACTGTTGCCTATATTCCCATAATATTCTAAGGCCGAATCTGGTTTGAGTTTGATTAATCTGTTCCAGTAAGCAATAGCTTCATCAAATTGGTTTAACTCTTGTGTGAGTCTGGCTAAAAGATACAATAGAGAAGTATTATCTGGTTCTATGGAAGAGGCATACTTATAAAACTGAGTTGCTTCATCTAGTTTACCTTTACCTTGTTCTATCAAACCTAGGTTAATCAAGGAAGCTACATGATTACTATCAGATTTGAGTATGTTTATATATATTGACTCTGCCTCTTTTACCTTCCCTTCTTTCTGTAAATTGAGAGCTTTTTGGAAATCTTGATTGATGTCTATCATGGCTAGTTGTTTTGATAATTTAATTTTTGATATTTAAACAATTTCTATATCATGTTTGGTTCAATACTTATAAATAACTTATTAGTCAGTCATGTGTGTTATGCCTGAATAAATACTGATCAATAATAGGCAACAGCTCCACAACTCTGTAGAAAAATCAGGGGATACTTACAGTGGACTTGATATAATTATCCCGACAAATGACCAAGGCCAAGAACTAACTGATATTATAGTTTTTTATAACCAAGTACCTGAACATGATATTACTATTGCTCAAGCTAACACAATATTGATAGCTAATCTCATATATTCTTATATTGATTACTAGTAAATCTTTTCCAATTGACGGAAATCACGTTCTACTTCAGCCCAGAGGGCACGGTTATGGGGATCTGTTTTGAGTGCTTTTTTCAGATAATTCCTAGCCTTATCCAGTTGTCTTTCTTCAATCAGTTGACGTGCCCAACGTTGATAGGCGATCGCTTGCCATTGACGTACTTCCCAATCCAGGGGGATTTTCTGAGCTAATCCTTCTACTAAAGCGATCGCCCGAGGATATCTTTTATGCTTTAATAACTGTTTTAAATGTAAATAATAATTCTGTTTAAGTTGCTTTTCTACCTCTGATAAGTGGGGTTGATTTTTTTCTTGTTCTTGCTTACGAGTTACCCTAACTTCTATTTGTCTTGGCGGATAATTTTGTGGAGATGGAGTTTCTGGCTTTGATTTTTTATAAGTTGTTGATGTTGTAGCAGAATTTTCTGGTACTGCTGTTTGAGGAGGAGCCACTCTCAACAAAATTTTGTAAGCTTCTGTAACTGCGATAAACTTATCTTTCGCCTGCCTCTCATCCGGGTTAACATCTGGGTGATACATTCGTGCTAGTCGTCGATAAGAAGTTTTTACTTCTCCTAAACTAGCCCCTAAATTCAACCCTAGTTGTCGATAATAATCTGCAATATTCATGTTTCTTCAACAGATACAAAGTAGGGTGAACTAGATACACCCTACTACTATTTTTTAACTTTGACGTTCTTCAATTACTTGGTCAATTAGACCATATTCTTTGGCCTCTTCTGAAGACATAAAATAGTCCCGGTCAGTATCTTTTTCTATTTTTTCCAAGGATTGACCTGTACGCTCGGTCAGAATATTATTTAATAGTGACCGAACACGTAGAATTTCCTTAGCTTCTATCTCAATATCAGTAGCCTGGCCACGAGTCCCTCCCATTGGTTGGTGAATCATAATTCTGGAGTTAGGCAAAGCTAGTCTCTTACCAGGAGTACCTGAAGCTAACAGAAAAGAACCCATGGATGCTGCTAAACCCAAGCATATAGTAATCACATCTGATTTTATATACTGGATTGTATCGTAAATTGCTAGGCCTGCAGTTACAGAACCTCCAGGGGAGTTGATATAGAGATAAATGGGCTTATTTGGATCTTCAGAGTCTAGGTATAACATATAGGCTACAATCCTATTAGCTAAAGCATCTGTAACTTCTTGACCTAGAAAGATAATTCGTTCCTGAGCAAGACGGGTATAAATATCTATCCATCTTTCATACTGACTGCCTGGAAGACGATAAGGAACACTAGGAACACCTATAGGCATAATACTTTTTCTCTTTGATTTTATTGAGGACTTAAACAGTAGCAGGTAGAGGTTTTGGTAGTTCTTTCCTACTTTCTAAAACTTGGTCTATTAGACCATATTCTTTAGCAATTTCGGGGGTCATATAGAGCATTCGATCTGTATCTTTAGCGATCTTTTCTACTGACTGACCTGTATTTATAGAGAGGATATTCAAAAAAGTTGTCTTATTAGCTAATACTTCTTTGGCTCTGATTTGAATATCTGTTGCTTGGCCTCTTGCTCCTGTTTTGGCTTGATTTAAAACAATAGTAGCGTGAGGTAAACTTGCTCGAAATCCTTTCGTACCTGCGGAAAGAATCATTGCTGCTGTACCCATAGCCTGACCAATACATATTGTATGAATTGGAGGCTTAACGTAATTCATGGTGTCACAAATAGCAAATGCTTCTGTTTCAAAACCAATTGCATCTCCTGTGTACCAAGAAGTGCCAGTAGAGTTGATGTAAAAATAAATTGGTTTTTCGGGATTATCAAATTGTAGATAAAGTAGTTGAGCAATAATTAGTTCAGTGACATCAATCCCTACATTTCTTTTCACTTCATCTGATGAAAATAATGGCAACCCTAAATAAACAATTCGCTCTTTTAACAATAAAGATTCTAAATCAGGGGGTGGTGTACGAAAAGAGGTATCTCCATAGTAGTAATTGCCTGTTTGAACTGCTTTTATGGGTGAATTCATAAAATAATTCCTAATAAAATTGTGCTTTCTTTAGATTATGTTAGCGTGTTTTATTGTTATTTTACCGAGTCAGATTGATTATTAGTCATCTTTTTAGATTCAGTTATAATGTAGTTCTGATGTTATTATCAATAACCAGTTTTTTTGTCTAGGTGTGGATTTTACTCTCTTCCATACTTCAGATTGTAGTATAAAAAAATCTGAAGTCAGTGAGGAATACTAGACTTTCGACAGGGGTGAAATATTATGATCGCAATTCTCAAAAATAATATCACAAATAATTTAGGGTCTATTATGTTAAAGAATTGCCATGAAATAATTGTCCGTTCAAGCTTTCAAGAAATCAATTAATACTTTTAAATGCCTGACAATTGAGCTTTCTTGAATTGGTCTGGCATTTTGTTCGCGTAGTGTTTCCGTAGGAAATGGGGACATCAGAATTACGTACTCGATGCATGACTTCCGTCAAACAGTATGAGAAACATAGTTTCTGTATTCATGTCGAAATTCTATCCTATATTTGTGGAGATATCTTTAAATTAAGTAGTAGCAGAATTCCTAGTATAAATATGAAAGTTAATCTATATTCGGCCCTCAATGATACCAATATTGATGCTAGTCAATCTTCATCTCAACGTCAATTGGCCATATATATTTCAGCTATAGCTAATGAGCTAGAGAGAAGTGTGCCATTAAATCTCTGTTTAGCTTTAGACCATAGTGGTTCGATGAACGGGAAACCACTGGAAACAGTCAAAGAAGCAGCAGCACAGCTTGTGGATAAATTAAAGGACGGGGATAGCCTTTCTATTGTGGCTTTTGATCATAGGGCCAAAGTAATTGTTCCTAATCAAGTTATTAATAATCCTGCTAGTATTAAGCGTGAGATTAACAAGCTAAGAGCTTCTGGTGGTACTGCTATTGATGAGGGTTTAAAGTTAGGAATAGAAGAGTTAAATAAAGCTAAAAAAGATTCTATATCTCAGGTTTTTCTATTAACTGATGGGGAAAATGAACATGGGGATAATGAGCGTTGTCTGAGATTCGCTAAGTTGGCAACAGATTATAATATAACTCTAAATTCCCTAGGATTTGGTGATGACTGGAATCAAGATGTTCTAGAAAAAATAGCTGATGCGGGTGGAGGCTCTCTTGCTTATATTCAACGCCCTGAACAAGCGATCGATGAATTTGGACGACTATTTAATCGGATTCAATCTGTAGGACTTACTAATTCTTATTTGCAATTTTCTTTAATGCCTAGAGTCAGGTTAGCAGAACTTAAACCGATTGCACAAGTTGCACCAGATACTATTGAATTACCTGTACAAAAAGAAGGCGATCGCTCTATAGTCAGACTAGGAGACTTAATGAAAGATGTAGAAAGAGTAGTTTTAATTAATCTTTATATTGGAAAATTGCCAGAAGGAAAACAAGCGATCGCAGAATTACAAATTCGTTATGATAACCCGGCTCAAAGTCAGAAAGACTTACTTTCCGAACCTATTTTAGTTGCAGCTAATGTTATGCAAAAATATCAACCTGAAGTTGACGCTCAAGTACAAAATCATATTTTAGCTTTGGCAAAATATAGGCAAACTCAAATAGCTGAGGCAAAATTACAACAGGGCGATCGGGCAGGGGCAGCTACAATGTTGCAAACAGCAGCTAAAACAGCACTACAAATGGGAGATAAAGGAGGAGCAACTGTTTTACAAACCAGTGCTACTCGTTTACAAGATGGAGAGGAACTTTCTGAAGCAGAACGGAAAAAAACTAGAATTGTCTCTAAAACAATTTTGAAGTCAAACTAAATTATCTATTAGTTTAGCCATGGAAAAATCCCTGGCTAAACAATTAAAGTTTATTAGAATCACTTGAGTTTTATATTTTGGTCAATAATTGAGAATTATCACAGTTTTCATCTAGTTAGAGTACATAAATTTAGCTGGAAAGTCAGAAAGTAGTTATACTAAAATTACATATTCAATTAAAAAGTTTATTAACTCTTGGTTTGTCAAGATTAAAGGCAAAAGGCAAGAGAGGCATGCTGGCAAGAGAGACGGCCTATGTTTGTGGATTTAACCCACCACCTTTCATGTTGGCGTTTTCGTCTGTCGCCGACATCAAACGCTTCGCGACATGAAAAGCAAAAGGTACACCACTAATTTAAAAAAATATACTGATGGACTAAAACCCTCTTATAACAGTACTTTTGCCTCTTGCCTGTTCCCTTTTGCCTATCCCGAAGGGAGTTCAATTGTTGGGTAGTGGGAGCATCTTGCACCCTTTTGGCAGGGAGATGCTCACATGATCAAAACTGATTAACTTCTAGGAATAAAGAGACAAACTTTCCTCAGTTACCTCTTCGTACTAGGGATCAAAAGCAAGAGTTTAAATTCCAGAGTGAATGTCTCTTATTTGTTATTTAATTTCTA
>JAJEAQ010000815.1 GCA_022822685.1 Trichodesmium sp. jk18x7bins.61 | reverse complement strand
GATTTGTTGCTGGTGGGTTGATTGTCTGGTGAATGACCTATTTGACATTGTCTTTAGCTCTTGGTTGAGTTGATTTGTGATGTTCTTTTTTGTGGAAGTTTTAAGGGATTCGGGCTGTTTCTGTTTGGGTTCTACATGGGGAGGCTCATGCTACATGTTTGAGCTAAAGCTACATGTTCAAGTCGCGCGACAGGCTCAACAAGTCGGCGACAGGCTCAAGGCGAAGCCTAGGGGCAGCTACAGGGTAGGGGGTAGAAATCCCTCATAGACTTGATGTCCCAGTTCAGTTGACCAGTTTCAGGTCGCACTATAACAATTATGTCTTGAAAGTCAATACCTATGTTATGCAATGGTTTTTAACAATTTAAAGATGCTTGTTTGATTGGTGATAACACCTCTTATACCATTTTCGAAATATATTGCTGCAGGGTTTATTTTGGTAGGAGTTGGGGGTGTGGATTTTACTGTAACTATCTGTTTTGAGTTTTGTATTACCCAATATGCTTAAGTATTTGGATTTATCCAAGGGTGATAGGGCGTTCAAGTTTCATCTGTTGATTTACCAACTTTTTCCCGACTCCCTACTGCTGATTCCCGAATACTAACAGGCGGAGCAGCAAGTAATAATAGAATTTTTCTAGCTTCTCCCTCTCAACTCCTTACTCCTAAATCTTTTCAACCATGAGTTTAAAAGCTACAACACTACAAAAACAACAACAGGCAGAAACTTATTTATCTCAAGGAAAAATAGAGGCAGCGATCGCTTGTTATCAACAAATAATAGAAATCGAACCACAGCAGTGGGGAATTCACCAAAAATTAGGAGATATCTACATCCAACAAGGGCAATTTTCACAGGCTATTACTCTTTACCACAACGCCATTAAACTTAATCCTAATTTTTCTTGGTTTTATCACAAATTAGGGGAGGCGCTGATGCAACTTCAAGAGCGGGAAGAAGCTGTTACTGCTTATCAACGTGCTATAGAACTTAATCCTGATTTTTCTTGGTCATATCAAAAACTCGGACAAGCTTTAATTCAACTGGCAAAATGGGAAGCGGCAATTCCCGCATTGAGGCAAGCAATTAAACTGAATTCCAAATTCTATTTATCTTACGAAAAGTTAGGAGAAGCCCTTACTCAACAAGATAATTTACATGAAGCTGTAATTGCCTACGAGCAAGCCATAAAAATTAATCCTAATTCTTATTGGTCTCACAATAAATTAGGAGAGGCTTTAATTAGATTAGGAAAATTAGACGCAGCTTATGCTATTCTGCAAAAAGCTATAGAAATAAATCCAAAAATATACTTTGCTCATCATAATTTAGGGGAAGTTTTATTAAAACAAGAAAGAGAAGCAGAAGCTATTGCTAAATATCATCAAGCTATAGCAATTAATCCTAATTCTTATTGGTCTTATAATTCTTTAGGTGATGCTTTAGTTAAACTGGCAAGATGGGAGGAAGCTATAGCAATATACCGTCGTGCTATAGAAATTCAACCAAATTATTATTGGTCTTACAATTCATTAGGAGATGTTCTGGAAGCTCAGGAAAAATTAGATGAAGCTATTGCTAGTTACCTGAAAGCTATTGAACTGAATCCAGAAATAGATAGACCTCATGTATGTTTGTGGAATCTATTTCTTAAACAAGAGCAATGGGATAAAACAGAGACTATATACCTCAGTGCTATTGCTAAAAATCCTAGTAATTTTTGGTTATGGAGTTATTTAGGAAAGACTCTAGTTAAACAAGGAAGACTAGAAGAGGCGATCGCTTCCTATGAAAAAGCTCTTTCAATTCAGCCTCATATTTCAGAAATTTATCAATTTTTAGGGGATGCTTTGATTCAACAACAAAAGTCAGATGAAGCGGCTGCTGCTTATCTCCGTGCCATTGAGCTTAATCCAGAATTATCATGGTCTAATTATAATTTATGGAATACTTTGGAAAGACAGGGCAAATTAGATGCTGTGCTTAACTTATACCGTCAGTTTATTCAAGAAAATCCAGATTCTTTTTTATCTAATATTAATCTTGGAAAAATCCTGACTAAACAGAATCAAATAGATGAGGCAATTGTCTGTTATCAAACTGCTTGTTATCAACAAACTTTAAAATCTCACCCCACTTTTTTCAAAAAGAAATGGAATTTGACAGAAGTTATGGGGCCTGATTTTCTGATTATTGGAGTAGGGAAAGGAGGAACTACTTCTTTATTTAGTTATCTGATTCAACATCCTCAAGTTTTGCCTCCAGTTATAAAGGAGGTGAATTTTTGGTCGATGAATTTTGATAAAGGAATAGATTGGTATCTGGCCCATTTTCCTCCTATTCCTAACCATGAAAATTGGGTGACTGGGGAAGGAAGCCCTAGTTATTTCGGGAATTGGGAGGCGCCAGAAAGAATTTTTAGCTATTTTCCCCAAATCAAGTTAATTATTATGCTTAGAAATCCTGTAGATAGAGCTATTTCTCACTATTATCACTGGGTAAGGATAAATAGAGAAAGTCGCTCTTTAGTAACAGCAGTCAATGATGAATTAAAAATTTTGCAAACTACTTATGCCAATTCTCCTTTAGATACTAATTATTGGCATCATGGATTATTTTATTTAGGAACTGGCAGATACATAGATTTTCTGGAAAATTGGATGAATATTTTCCCTAGAGAACAATTTCTGATTTTGTCAACAGCAGAATTTCGTCGTACTCCCACAACTATGATGGAACAAGTTTTTGATTTTCTAGGTTTGCCTAATTATAAAATTCCCGACTTCAAAAAGTTCAATCTCGGCTCTTATCCATCTGTAAATGAATCTATCTACAAAATAATGAGGGATTATTTTGAGCCTTATAATCAGAGATTAGAGGAATACTTAGAAATCAAATTTAACTGCTAAGGTGAAATGGATTACTATGAGTTAGGAGAAAAGTTCCTAGAAAAACAAAAGTGGGATGAAGCTGCTAATGCCTACAATCAAGCTATTAAAGTTAACCAAAATTTTTCTTGGTCTTACTATAAATTAGGTCAAGCTTTGGCTCAACTGCAAAGATGGGATGAGGCGATTCAGGCTTACTACAAAGCTATAAAACTGAATCCTGATTTTCCTTGGTCTTATCACCACTTGGGAAATGCTTTAGTTAAAGTAGAAAAATGGTCTGAAGCTATCATTGCTTACCGCCAAATTATTAAAATTAATCCTCATAGCTATTGGGATTACCATAAATTAGGAGAAGCGTTGGTTAAAGTGGGGGAGTTTGAGGAGGCGATCGCCTCTTATCAAACAGCAATTAAACTCAATCCAGAAATTAAAGGAACTTATCAAAAATTAGCAGATATTTTCTTTGAAGTTGGGAATTTGACAGCAGCAGAAACAGCATATCGTCAGGCTATAAAACTTAATCCGGAAGTAGTTTTGTATCGCCAATGTTGGGGAGATGTTTTACTAAAACAAAAAAGATTTGATGAGGCGATCGCTATTTATTTAGAAGTCGCTAAAATTAGACCTAATTTAACTTGGATGCACCGCAGGTTAGGAGATGCTTTTGCTCAAGTTGCTCAGTCAAATTTGGATAAAACTATCAATTATTATTGCCAAGCTGTTAAAAATCCAGACCAATATCCTACCTATCAAAAAGCACTACATTTAATTCGAGAAAATCCAGATTTATATTTACAATTAGGAAATTACTTAGCACAAGAGAATCAAATTTATGGAGCGGTCATAATTTATTATCTGCTGCTGGAAATCTTCCCCAATCCAATAGAGATTTATCAGCAACTAGAGAAAATATTACGGCAAAAAATTCAAGTTGAACAACAGCTCAATTCATATTATTCTGCGCTCGAAACTAATCCAGATAGTGAATATTACTACCATCTGGGATTAGCTTTAACCCAGCAACAAAAATGGTTAGAAGCTGCTATTGCCTATCACCGTGCCATAGAACTTAATCCTGAATTGGCTTGGTGGTCTGATATTCGCCTCTGGGAAACTTTTGAAAAACGAGGCATACTTGAAGAGACAATCAGTTTATTTGAGCAATCTGTTGAAAATAAAAATAACTCAGTTTCTACTTACCTAAATTTAGCAGAAGCTCTGACTCAATTAGGCAGAACTAATGAGGCAATAAAATATTATCAGATAGCCTGTAAGTATCATGTGAATAAATCTCATCCTACCTTTGTTAAACAGTGCTGGAATTTAGAAGCATTATCTCAGCCAGATTTCATTATTATTGGAGTAATGAAAGGGGGAACTACCTCTCTTTATAGCTACATAACTCAACATCCCCAGGTATTACCAGGGATTAAAAAGGAGATACATTTTTGGTCTTTTAACTTCCATAGAGGAGTAGATTGGTATCGGGCACATTTCCCTTCTGTTTCGGATCCAAAAAAATTTTTAACTGGAGAAGCAAGCACTACCTATTTTGATGCTGAATATGCGCCCTGTAGACTTTTTAATTTTTTTCCAAAAATCAAGCTGATTGTGATTATGAGAAATCCGATCGATCGAGCTATTTCTCACTACTATCATCAGGTATGTTTAAAGAGGGAATTTCGTTCTTGTGAAGTCGCCCTAAATTCTCAGTTGGAAAAACTGATAAAAATTCCTAATCCTAATTACTGGAATTATGCCGGAGATTATATCGCTTCTGGTGTATACGTAGAGTTTATCAAGAGATGGCTAGCTATTTTCCCTAGGGAACAGTTGTTAATTTTGAACAGTGAAGACTTTTATAGAGAACCTGCAACTACAATGAATCAAGTTTTCAATTTTCTAGGTTTGCCAGATTATCAAATGCCAGATTATCCAAAGTTAAATGCTGGATATTATTCTCCTATGAGTGAGTCAACTAGACAAAAGTTAAGTGATTATTTTCAGCCTTATAATCAGCGTTTAGAGGAATATCTGGTGATGAAATTTAATTGGTGACTCTCCCCGCTCGCCTATAGACGGGGGAATTATATTATGTCCGTTGATGAGGCATGTACTTTTGAGTTTGAAAGAACGATCGCCCTTGTTCTCAACCATAGCGATCGCCCCTATCCCATAAATTCAAACTACGACCAAAGCTGTAAATTGTCGAACATAAGGCGCTCGAAATCCCAAAACAATATCTGCTTTCGGGATAATCTAGTCTTTCGATAACCTAATCTCCTGTTTTTGAACATGAAAAACTAACAATTTAATCTGATCTCATCGAAGTACAGCTTGCACAAACGAATCCGAAAAAAAATCTTGATAAATATCTGTAGGTATAGCCAGATCAAGTACTCGTTCTGATGCTAATTTTTCTAATGCGACGCGATAGTTAAGAAATTGACCAACAGCCAGATGGAATTCAGAAACTGCCGATCTACCAACAAAGATTTTTATCTCCACTGCTATCTTTCTTGTGGCAGAAAAAGCCACAAGAAACTTTTCTGCCTCATTGTCTATGTTAATCTTAAATTGTTGAGTTAGCTTAAAAAATAGAGGGTCATTAGTAATTGTCCATCCATCTTTTCCTAAAGCAGTTCGGACTGTATTGTGAAATATATCTTTTGCTGACATAATTCAAAAGGGAGTTTGAGTAGAACCAAAAAATACTTCTGATTGGCTATCCCAATAAATGTTATACCATTTTAACAAAATTAATATTCCTAAAAAAGTTAAAATTGTTTTTTTGGTGGTGGTATTAATGGTAGAGGTTGGGGATTAGATGATTTTCTCATAACCCAATTCTCACAAAACTTAAGAATATTTGAGGGAATCAAGATTTAGGTGAATACTAAGTTTTACTCCTCACCATTACTATGCAGTAGTCCCCCAAAAATTATTTCCCAATACAAAAGCGACTAAAAATTTTATCTAAAACAGATTCTGTTATATCCTCACCAGTCACTTCTGCTAAAGCATAAATTGCTCCCCTTAAATCTATTGTCCAGAAATCTAGAGGTAAGTTATTTTTGATCGTATTTAAACATTGATCCAAAGCCACTTTAGCTCTAGTTAAAGCTGCTGCTTGCCTTTGATTAATGGCCAAATCTAGATTGTCGGCCTGGACATCACCTAAATTTACAGCATGAATAATTGCTGCTTCTAGTTCATCAATTCCCTGATGATTAATCGCTGCGGTAGTCACAACATTTTTAATTGTTTCTGGGTAAGCAATGGACTTTACTAATTCTGGCTGCACCAGATCAATTTTATTCAGGATTAAAATTAGAGAACGATGTTTAATCTGTTGATAAATAGTCCGATCAAATTTTGTCCAGCCAGCCTGAGCATCAATCAGGAACAAAACAAGATCAGCGGAATTTGCCACCTGACGCGATCGCTCCACCCCCATTTTTTCCACCCGATCTTCAGTTTCTCGAATACCTGCGGTATCTAAAACCTCTACTGGAATACCGCCAACTACCAACTGAGATTCTACCACATCCCTTGTAGTGCCAGGAAGATCGGTAACAATAGCGCGATCGCTACGACTCCAGGCGTTTAACAAACTCGATTTTCCTACATTAGGACGTCCGATAATAGCCACCTTCAAACCATTTCGTAGTAATTCGCCTCTATTTGCAGTCGCTAGTATCTGGGATAAATCTACCAAAATATTTGTCATCTCTTGACTAATTCTAGATTCATCTAAAGGTGGTAAATCCTCCTCAAAATCTATCCGAGCTTCTATTTCTGCCAGGATATCAACACAACGAGCCTTCAACTGACGAATTGGATTAGTTAACTTACCCTGCAAACCTGCCAAGGCAATTTGAGCAGCTACAGGAGATTGAGAACCCACGAGATCGGCAATACTTTCAGCCTGAGTCAAATCTAATCTTCCATTTAAGAAAGCTCGTAGAGTAAACTCTCCTGGTTGGGCGAGTTGTGCCCCTGCTTCTATACACAGTTGTAATACTTGTTGTACCGGAATAATCCCACCATGACAATGGAATTCTACCACATCCTCACGGGTATAAGAACGAGGAGCTTTCATAATCAATAACAAGGCTTCATCAACTAATTGTCCAGTTTTGGGATGACGAATATAGCCATAAAGAATGCGGTGAGTCTCCCAAACTTGCTTTCCTGGTGCATGAAATAGAGTTTTCCCTATTGTGATTGCCTCTAAGCCAGACATCCGGACTATCCCCACACTTCCTTGTTGAGGAACAATAGCAGTAGCGATCGCGGCAATAGTATTTCTGGGAGTCAATAATTCTGACATATTTCTGTTTTGATAGATTAACCCTCGACAAGACAGTCAAAAGCAAGATCAATTGATAATTTATGTATTATAATTTATTTTAATTTCAGTTAGGCAAGATGTCTAATCATACTCAAAATAATAATGCTCAAATATAATTTTATTTCATGCTGAACAATCTCCAACAAATTTCTCATAAACTACTATCTAACCTAACTACAAAAAAATCTAGATTAAATAGACCTCAACAACCAAAATGGTGGTATAGATATGGGCGATATTTATACTGGTGCTTGCTCCGGATGCGAGGCACTCCAGAATATATTGCTAGAGGTTTAGCAGTAGGAGTATTTGCCGGATTATTCCCTATCTTTGGTTTTCAAACCATAGTCGGTGTAGCACTAGCAACCTTACTTCAAGGTCATAAAATTGCTGCGGCTGCTGGTACTTGGGTAAGTAATCCCTTAACCTATGTACCAATTTATGCAATTAACTTTCAAGTAGGTCGATTATTACTTAACTCTCAGGAGGAGTTTGTCTCTGAGAATATAATTTCATTTTCTGAGTTAATGGAATATGGGACTCAATTTGTAGCAACTCTATTTTTGGGCTGTTTAGTTATGGGTCTGATTTGTGGGATATCAAGTTATTTTATTGGATTAAAACTAATTAGTTCCTGGCGTAGCGATCGGCAACGTAACTAAGAAAATAATTGATATTAACTGGAAAGAATCAGGCAGAATGGTAAGAATTTTTTTTCAGTCATATCTTATACAAACTTAAAAATATATTGCTATAAAGTTTTTGTTAGTAGGAGTTATGAATTAGGGGTGATCAGGATGGGAGTCAATCAAATCTCTTAATATAGGAGTTCTCATATTGGTGAGGTACAAAGATTTCTGATTTTGGGGAGTTGGGAGTCGGAGTTAAATAAAAGTGTACCTCATGAGTCCGAGAAACCCTATAATTTGGCAATTGATTTCAATCTAACTATCTTTTTTACAATTGGTATTGTATCATGTCTACTTAATTGCTTATAAAAAAGAATTGTTTGTAGTTGCGATGGGGCGCCATTATCAGTCATCAGTTAACTCTTAACTATTTCAATACAGGATTCGGTGAACCCCACGATCAATTAAGTAATTATTTGTTTTCAGAAATTGATAACTGTTAACTGTTTCAAAAATATGGCGCACAGGTGAGATTAATAATTTATACCAATTTAAAATATACTGCTACAAAGTATTTATTTGTAGGAAGTGTGGAGTCGGGGAAGAGTAAAAATCCTGTAATAGTTTTGCAGGTGATTTGACGGTAGATATCTTTTTTTGAATTTGGCATGATTTAGTTTGTCCTAACCATCAAGTGACCGAAGTTAATCTAATTAGAGTTAAGATAAATAAATATAGATGTCACCAGAAAAAACAGTCTGGTTTTAATCGGACGAGAATAGATAATGATTGGCCAAATTATAGATAAACGGTATCGTTTTATTAAACCTATAAGTTCAAGTATTCTAGGACAGACATATCTGGCAGCAGATACCCGCCGTCCGGGTTGTCCCCAATGCGTGGTCAGAGAAATTCAACTAGACAATTTTAAATCAGCAAATCAAGAGGTGATCTTATCATTATTTCAAGAAAAAGTAGAAAAGATTTATAGTCTCAGTCAACATGATCGACTCCCTAACTTATTAGCTTATTTTGAATAAAACAATAATATATATTTAGTTGAAGACTATATAGAAGGTATATCTATGAGCAAATTATTGGCTAGAGATATACCAGTACTGGAAGTAGAAGTCATCAAAATATTAACAGAAGTACTATAAATTTTAGTATTTATTCATGGTCAAGGGGAATTTCATGGCCAAATTAAACCTGCCAACTTAATTAGACGAGTATTAGATGAAAAATGGATATTAATTAATTTTTGCTTCGAAAGACAAATTAAGAACATTTTAGAATTAGATCAAGAACCATCAGTATTAGAAAATGGTAGGGAAAATAACTCTGATAGTTTATTATATATACCTTTAGAAACAAGTAGCACAGAAATAGAAAAAAAATAGTGATATTTATGCTCTAGGGATAATTGCTATTCAAGCACTAACAGGATTGTCTACTCAAGATTTACTAAAACAAAAACAGACTAACAATACACCAGGATTAGAAATACCTTGGGAGCATCTCCAAGTATAAACAATATTATGAATCAGTTTCAGATGTGCTAGCAGAATTAAGTAAAATTTAAGCCTCAGTAGACACTGAAATTTTATCCAAAACAGAAGCCATAATTACAGCACCTCAACCAAAAGATATTCCGAATCTACCAGGAAAAATTACCACAGCACACCAGAAAAAAGATACTCCAAAGCCTTCTCCTCAATCCATAAAGAATCAAAAAATTAGATTTGTGATCATCGGTTTAGTGGCAGTCGCAATAGCAGGAGTAGCGATCGCATATCTGTGATCTGGCCAATTTCCAACCAAGGCACAAGCATTATATCAGCAAGGACAAAAATTAGCCAAACAGGGAGAGCAACAAGCAGCGATCGTCAAGTACACCCAAGCACTGAGACTAAATCCACACAGTGCAGCCACCTACTATCAAAGAGGCAACTCTTACTATCATCAGGGAGCTTATAAAGAAGCAATTAAAGACTATACGGCAGCACTTAAAATTAAAGCCAAGTATGGCGATGCTTATTATCAACGTGCCCTAAGTTACTATGAACTAGATAACTATGAAAAAGCCATTACCGATTTAACCCGAGTATTAAGAATTAATCCCAAGTATACCGAAGCTTATAAAAAACGAGGACTGATTTACTACAAAATTGGTGATTACACAAACTCCATTCAAGATTATAGTAAATCAATTAGATTTGATCCTCAAGATACGGACGCTCGCATTAATCGGGGAGTTGCCTGGGTAGCGAGGAGACCGCCGTGGTGCAATAAATGACTACACAAAAGCTTTAGAAGTCAACCCCAATCATACACAAGTATATTACAATCGAGGTAAAGTTCGATTTGAGATGGCAGATTATCAAGGCGCAATAGAAGATTACGATCAGGTACTAGAATTAAAACCTGATTATTCTGATGCCTATACAAATAGATGTAGTATTTATCTAAGTCTAGGGAATCATCAAACAGGGATCGCAGATTGTAATCAAGCCATAGAAATAAATCCTCAAGATTCTCTAGCATACAATAACCGATGTATTGGTTATTTCAATCTGGGGGAATATCAAAGAGCAATAGAAGACTGTACTATTGCTATTGATATCAACCCCAAAAATGCTAAAGCTTACAGTAACAGAGGTTTGGCTCGATCTGCAAGTGGCGATCGCCACTTGCAGTAGCAGACTTGACTAAGGCAATAAAGATAGAGCCTCACGATTCCACTGCTTATAGTAATCGAGGTATGGTTTTCTCCGAGATGGAAAAATATGATCGCGCCATTAACGATTTGGCCCAAGCAATTAAACTTAACCCCAGTAATGCTGAAGCCTATTATTATCGTGGAATTGTTCTATCTAAACTACAAAATATAACAGCAGCTAGAGCAGACTTTCGTAAAAGTGCTAACCTATTTTTAGAACAAGGCAGAGATAAGGATGATCATAAATTGCAAAAGATGATGGAAAAATTGTGATAATTAACTATTTCAGTTTTGCCTATCAGTTCATATTCTTTGATGAAGGAGTTAGTGTAACATTAATCCCGGCCTCTAGTATGCTATAATGAGTGCAATTTGGAAAGTTCCTGACCGTTAACATTGGCTAGGTGGCCATTATCCCAGGGGGGTTTTCATATTCATGTGTACAGCTTCAAAGCACGAGCCTGTAATTGCCCAGGCGAAAGACGAATGCAATACGTCACCGTTGTGAGTAAAGCCAAGGCAATAGGGATGTCAATGACTCCACTGTGTAGACGGATGGAGCCTGTAAAGATCAGGTGACTTTTCCCTTGCATTGTCTACCGCTTTATTATTCCGCATGGTACGAACAGCAAGGGTGTTTCCTGAGCTTCGGTTGCTCTTCAAACCCTATTACGGTGCTTTTAGAGAGGACATCTTTGCCGGATTGGCGGCAGGGTGGACTATAAACATTACACGTCGGATTATCTCCATGATTCGTGTTTTCAAGGGGACAGTCTTTTAAATATTAAATCAGTCTCAAACTTGACTACGGGTTAAAACCTATCGCCTCGTTTTTCCTCCACCGCTTCAAAGATGGTGGTTTCCAAACTTTCGGAGGACTTTGATGATTGGTCAACTTCTAGATGGGCGTTATCGTGTTGTTCAAATTCTCAGTTCTGGTGCATTTGGACAAACTCATTTGGCTGCCGATACTCGTCGTCCAGGACATCCTCAATGTGTGGTCAAACAGCTACGGGCTCCTAGTAATAGTTTTACAATTATCAAAACTGCTCACCGTTTATTCAAGCAAGAAGCAGAAATATTAGAAAAATTAGGTAGGCACGATCAGATTCCTTTACTGTTAGCTTATTTTGAAGAAGATAACCAGTTTTATTTAGTAGAAGAATTTATTCCTGGAACACCATTAAATAAAGAAATTATTCCTGGCCAACCGTGGCCAGAAAAACAAGTAATCAAACTGTTATTAGAAATTTTGGAAATTTTGGTATTTGTACATGGAAATGAAGTGATTCATCGGGATGTTAACCCTTCAAATTTAATTCGACGTCAACCAGATGAAAAATTAGTTTTAATTGACTTTGGCTCTGTCAAAGAAGTCAGTCATCAGATCGCATTAGCAAATGGGGAAATAGCACGCACCATCGCTACAGGTACTCCTTCCTATATGCCCATCGAACAATTTCAAGGCATTCCTCAATTTAATAGCGATTTGTATGCAGTAGGTATGATTGGCATTCAAGCTCTGACAGCTATTCCTAGTAGTGAATTGCCAAAACTACAAGACCTCAGCCCGTCAAACCCTAATGGTATCGTCTGGCGAAATCGAGCCCAATGTTCCTCAAGTCTAGCTGATATTCTTGACAAAATGGTACATTACCATCATACAAAACGTTATCAGTCAGCAGCAGAAGTTGTCATAAGCTTACAAAAAATTAGCGGTAACTCCCAAAAAGTTATACCACCACTACCTACAACTGAAAGTAGTGTGAAGACTCAAGGTAAAGCCAGCATGCAGAGAATGGCATCTCATCCATTGTGGTTAGTTTTATTTGGTTTTGCCACTGTGGGAGTGCTAGCAATACTGATAGGGCTGGTGAATTTTTGGAATCGCCCCAACCCAATCAAAGCAGAGAGATTATTTGAAAAGGGGGTCGAAAATGCCAGCAATGGTAATCAACAAGCAGCAATTTCAGCATATAACCAGGCAATTAAACTTAATCCAGATCAAGAAGAATATTATTACAAACGAGGTAATGCTTATTACAGTTTAGAAAACTACAAAAAAGCGATCGCTGACTATAGCAAAGCGATTAATCTTAATCCTAGTTATGTTAATGCCCATTTTAACAGAGGGGTGGCTCGTTATGATAGTCAAGATTATGCAGGAGCAATTGATGATTTTACTCAAGTGTTACGTCTGAAACCTCAAGATGCGGAAGCTTATTATCAGAGAGGATTAGTTTACTATCAATCTCAAAACTATCCTGCTGCTATTGAAGATTACACTCAAGTGATTCGACTGCAACCAAATAATAGTAACGCTTATCATGGTAGAGGATTAGCTCGTGCTGCTAATAAAGATTTACAAGGAGCAATAGCAGATTACACTCAAATGATTAAAATTGAACCAGAAAAAATAGATGGTTATTATAGTAGAGGCAGATCTCGCTTTTTTATCGGAGATTATCAAGGCTCTGTGGATGATTACAATAAAGTTATTGAAATAGATCCTACATATGAAGAAGCTTATGCTAATCGTTGTAGTACATATTTGAATTTAGCAGAATACGAAAAAGCAATATCTGATTGCACTGAGGCAATTACAATTAACCCTCAAAATGACGTGGCCTATAATAATCGATGTATTGCTTATCTGAATACTCTTGAGTATGAAAAGTCTATATCTGACTGTACAGAAACAATTAAAATAACTCCTAAAAGTCCTCAAGCTTATAGTAATAGAGGATTAGCCTACGCAGCGGCTAATCAATTAGAAGCAGCACTCAAAGATTATACTCAAGCAATAGCTTTAAGCCCAAACAATGCTGAAGCCTATGCAAATCGGGCTAGTGTTTACTATAAGCAAGAAAATTATGAGCAAGCGATCGCAGACTATGTGCAAGCCATTAGACTTAATCCTGAGTATGCAGGTGCTTACTATAGTAGAGGATTAGTTAGGGTGAGTATCGGAGATCAAACAGGAGCAATTAGTGATTTTGAAAAAGCAGCACAACTTTATTTAGAACAAGGGCGAACAGGGGGTTACAAAGATGCTAAATATCAAATTGAACTCTTGAGATAATTGTTAATAATCAGGAAGAAGGAGACTAACTTTTCTAAGTAATACTCATCCGTTGATAAAAAAGTACTTTTTCCAAATCCCCTTCTCGCCCTTCAGTTCCCCTTATCTTCTAGCTTAATCTCGTAATCAAGATACTAGCGATCGCCAGATTGAATTATTAAAAAAAATAAAGAATGTCCAAGACAAAAATTATTACACTCTTAACTGATTTTGGGTTAAAAGATGTCTATGTTGGGGTTATGAAAGGTGTGATTGCTCAGATTAATCCTACACTAAAATTAATAGACATTAGCCATGAAATCCCTCCTCAAAATTTAATAGCAGCAAGATTTTGTTTGAAAAATGCTTATCCATATTTTCCCACAGGAACAGTTCATGTTGCTGTTGTCGATCCTGGAGTAGGGAGCAATAGAAGAGCGATCGCTGTTCAACTATCCACAGGTTTTTTAGTCGGACCTGATAACGGTATCTTCAGTGGAGTACTGGAAAACTTAGATCAACAAGAAATAACAGTTGTCGAACTGACTAACTCGGAATATTGGGGCACAGATGCACCTAGCACCACTTTCCACGGTAGAGACATATTTGCTCCTGTTGCTGCTCATCTTGCTAGTGGAGTTAGATTAGAAAATCTAGGAGAAAAAATTAATCCAGAAAGTTTAATCAAATTACCCTTAAATAATATTAATCTTACAGATTCAGGTGTTGAGGGCTATGTTCAACACAT
>JAJEAQ010000674.1 GCA_022822685.1 Trichodesmium sp. jk18x7bins.61 | reverse complement strand
ATTGGCTTAATATAAGGGTTCGAACAATAGTGGGATAGGTTCATAGATTAGATATCTGGGAAAAAGACTGTAGCGACTAACGATGGTTAGTCGCTACAAGAGTTATGGCCAAAATTTATCTAATTTATGGAATTGTGATGTTTCTTTTCTGGAGTTAAGATACTAGAAAATAAAGCTTCATAACTATCTAAAGCATTTTTCGAGCCAAAATTATCCTCAGCGTATTTCCTAGCTTTATGACCTAGTTCCTGAAGTCTTTCTGGATTTTCATATAATTCTAAAATTGCTTGTGCCAAGGCTTGAGCGTCTTCTGGTGGAGTAACAATTCCACCACCACTTTCTTTGACTACTTTCATTGCTGTACCTGCATCAGGAACAGAAGCAATGATAGGGCGACCACTAGCAAGAATCACAGGAATTTTTGATGGCAAATTAAATGCAGTAACAGTCTTTTTCTGTATTACTAACCCAAGAGCAGCAGCAGATAACATTTCTGGCAGTTTTTCCCGTGGTACTAAAGGTAGCAAAAGTACATTATCTGCTTGATATTTTTCACAACACTCTTGTAATTGTTGACGAGCTTTTTCTTCCCCCAAAATTACGAAATAAATTTCAGGCTTTTCCTTGAGACTAGCTGCAGCTTTAACTACAGTTTCTAATCCTTGAGTCAGAGCAATATTCCCAGAATAAATAACTACAAATTTATCTTGAAGATCATGTTGTTCTCGGAAAGAATTATTTTTATCCAGAGGTTTAATAAAATTCAGATCTACCCAATTAGGGATACATACAATTCGATTTTTAGACACCCCTTGTTCCACCAACTTGGTAACGAAATCTTCAGCAATAACACTAATTTTAATAGCTTTTTGATAAGCAAATTTTTCAACGGCTTGAGCTAAACGGATGATCCAACTATCTTTCTTTACCAACCCTACTCTTACAGCCGCTTCAGAAACAATATCTTGAATATTTAACACCACATAAGAATTGCAAAATAATCCATACAAACTAACTGGTAAAGAAATTAATATAGGAGGAGTAGTTGCAAAAATAAAATCAGGTTTCCAACCATTAAAAGCTTGCCAGAGACTAGAAACAATAAAACTACCATCAAGCATTAACCGAGCTAAAAGCCCTGGTTTAGAACCTCTAATATGAATATAACTACGTTGAACTGTAACACCGTTAAGTTCTTCAGTCAGAAAAAACTTCCCTTTATATTCATCATAAACTTTACGTTCAGGATAATTTGGCATACCTGTCACCACACGAACTTGATGACCACGTTTCACAAAACCTTCTGCTAGTTCAGTCATTAGGGGAGCGATGCCAATTGGCTCTGGGTAATAGTTGTAGGAATAGATCAGAATTTTCATAGTCTAACTAATCACGTTCAGATTTTTAGCATAACCAATGGAAGACAAACAGTCCCTGACTTGCTAGAAAATTGAGCAAAAATAATGTAGAGGATTTGGCTTAATCTACAAAAAATTTATTTTTATTTCTCTTACTTTCTGCTTTCTCCTATTAGCCTACTTGAGTTTAAAACATACTTGTAGAATTAAATTATTGAAATTAAAGGGTAATTATATTAGTAGCAAGTATCCTCACACAACTCAGTAATGCTTAAATTGATTCTGATTTCAGCAGAATCAATATTTAAAACTGATCTGTCAAATCATCCTAGTAAGCTCCACTGCCTTTCTTAAATAATATGCCCACAGTCTTAATAATTAACTTAATGTCGTAAATTAGACTCCAATTCTCTTGATACTTTAAATCTAACCTGATAATGTCTTCAAAATCTTTGACTTGAGAGCGACCATTAACTTGCCATTCTCCAGTCATACCTGGTTTTACATCTAAACGTTGCCATTGAGGTACTTCATAACGTTCTACTTCATCAGGAGTAGGAGGTCTAGTTCCTACTAAACTCATATCTCCTTTCAGCACATTCCAAAACTGAGGTAATTCATCCAAACTCTTTCGCCTCAAAAAGCGACCAACCTTAGTAATACGTGGATCATTTTCATTCTTAAAAATCGCACCTTGAGCTTGGTTTTCAACCTTACCCTTAAGTTGTTCTGCATTTACACACATAGAGCGGAATTTCCACATTCGGAAACGCCTTCCCATCCAACCACATCGTACTTGACCAAAAAATATTGGACCAGGACTATCAACCAGGATAAAAATAGCTATTGGAATAAACAATATAGCTGTGATCAATAATCCTAGCAAAGCCCCAACAATGTCAATCAGACGTTTTACCCAAGATTTGATAGAAGGATGAGTTACAGGAAGTTGATTTTCTTCGGTTTTTTTATTGGTTGTTAGCTCTAGGTGTGGGGACTTTTCAATGATTAATATTTGGTCTAAGCCGGTTAGGGAAAGTGCTCCCATAACCTGCGGATTAACACCACAAAGCACTAAGTCTCTCCCCTTTTCTCTCACTTTTTTAACATTTGTGACTAGGGAACCAATACCACAACTATCGATGAAATTAATATTAGTAAAATCAATCAAAATTTTGCCAGTAGTATTTTCTTCAGACAAAAGTCCCTGACAAGTTGACCTAAATAATTCTGACTCTGATACTGTAAAACGAAGAGGCAAATGAACTATAGGTGTTTTTTCCCTAAAAGTTACTTTAATATCTGTTTCTGAAGTTTGGCTCACCATAAAATCCTGATTCCTATTTTATACAACTATAATATTTTTGTTTCTGCAAAAGTTATTTCGTTGACGATAGAGAATTTCCTGCCATCATTGGTTGGGGAATTAAGTCCAAGTAAAACATATGCAAATCACCTAAAAAAAACTTTAGTTTGGAAGCCCCTTAGCTATGCCTTACCCTAGGCTCTATCATGCCGTTCCGTGTTTCTGCATGACAAGATGCCGAAAATGGCTAGGGTATGGAAAGCACCTCACCGACTTCAGTCGCAGTCTCCTAAACGAGAAAGTATGGTAGCCCCCGCTCAACACCCATTTATGGGGTCATGTTTGCTGTGGGGTAGGTGAACAGTCTGCCTACACACAATATTATCTAGTTGGTACTGGATAATACTGACGTTCGATGAAATGTCCCTACCTTTACTCCCACAAGAATCCCTTACCTGTCTACACAATGGTTCTAAATTATGGGTGTCTAATTTAGTAATTAAACATAAGTCATGGAAATAATCCTTTCGTGTCAACTTCTAGCCTTTGTACCATCAAGAATCAGAAAGAAGTAGACAATTGCTTGCGCAAAGTCAACTTATTTTTACAAGCCCTACCTTCTAAACGATGGGGTCATTTACCCACTACACTTTTTTAACCATTCAGTTCTAGAGCTAAGGAATAAAGTATTCCAAGGTAGGAACTTAAACACTTGTAGATAATATAGCCCTCAAAAGGTGATTTCTGGTCAGGCGTTAGGCTGCTTATATTTCAACTGAAACTAGGAAAACCTCCACACTAAAGTTATTGAGTGTGGGATTAATCCCACCAGATGATGTACAATAGTAGGACTTACGGAACGACACTAAATATAGAGGCAATATTCACAATATCCACAAATTTATCTACTATATATAGTGGTATTGCCTGTATAGTGGTATTGGGTAAGTCCTGAAAAGGTAAAGTAGGGTAGTATGGTCGCCTCACTATAATAAAATGCTTTAAAAGAGAATAATTTTAAGGAGATTACGGTCGCTATCATTTATTATTTAAAGCTCTCAATGAAGGCGATAAGGTCAGCAACCTGAGTGTGATGATACAAACAGAAACCAAATTGCTTTTGATTTTGATATGTAAATTGTACAGAGTGACTTATCTAGCTATCATAACACTAAAATAGCCTTGGTAAATTTGAGTGGGCTATGATTGAATCTAGTTTTGATTAGTTTACTGCTAACCCACTCAAGATTTCCTGGCTAGTTATAGATATTTTCTGAGCGAGAAGTTTCGCGACTGCCTTTGAATCTTGCCTTAGCCTTAGCAACACTACGTTTAAGAGCTTGAAGTCTGGCTTCATATCTGGCCCTCTGTCGTTTTTTTGGAGTTTGTTCGATTAAAGTTTGAAGAGCACTACCTAGGCTTTTGTAAGCATTAGGCAGTGAGTAGCCGAAACGAGTAGCTAGGGCGATCGCTTTATCATCTGCTTCTATTGCTTCTTTGAGATTACGTTCTCCATTATTCTTCTGATATAGTCTGTACCCAGATACACCACATAGAGCTAAGGCCAGAACTAAAAGTAGACCATCCTGTACCCATAATTCTCCTACAGCGCCTCCTAATCCTATAGCCATGGCTGCCATTTCCCATCCATCCCGAGGAATTGTATCGTTTTGAATTCTGGCTACTTCATGCCAGAATAGTAAGTTACGCTGGTCTAATGCTAGTTGTTCCCAACGTGCTAGATCGATGGATACCTCTACTTGGTCTTTACCTATTTCTTCGCTGCGAATCAGTGGAGGATTAACTTCGATGGACTTTTCTACCATCACCCAACTTTGTAATTCTGGTGGTAGTAAGCCTTTCAAGCGCCGGATTTCACTCATCTCGGCTCTGGCAGTGGCGGTAGCATAAGATGTCATAGTTTGTTTGAGTCCTATAGATTTTTCAACACATTGTTATCCTTTCTTTAAATAGTTTACCGTAAGACTTTAGAGAGTATGTTTTCTACTCTCTAACTGACAAATTTAGCTGGTAAGTATAAACACAATGACTCTTGAAATTTGGATGGGAAAAAATTTTGATACATCCTATGAACGGGAAGTTGTAGAAAGATTTGTCAATGACATGGAGTTTCGTTTTGGTGCAGAAGATCAACTCTATTTAGTTTTAATGGATTATTATATTGAAAATCGTCAAATTGATTTAACTGTCCTCAAAAATGATGGGATTATTTCTATTGAATTAAAAGAATGCCATGAGCCATTTCTAGCATCGGAGAATGGCGATTGGTTTACGCCTAATGGAGATCTAGTAGGTAGTAAAGATAGAAATCCATTTCAACAGGTTTACGAATATCGGATTAAATGGTATAACTTACTAGAAAAAAAACAAACATCAGTTCCGTTGCTTAGAGAATGTCCTAGAGCACAAATCATTTTGGTATTCAACTTGCATTGTTGCTATTAGCCCTTCACTCCATCCAAAAACCACAAATAAAATTTATAATAGCTGGTGGTTTAAGCTATATAGAATGTCAAACTAACAGATATATGAATTTTTCAGATGATGAACTAAGAAACTTAACTTCTGAGTTATGATCACTGAAACCAAAATTTCATGCAACTAGACAAAACATCACAGAGTGGGAAAGTAAACTCAAAGAACGAGAAGAAATACTTGAAAAGCGGGAACTGGAAATCAGGCAAAAAGAAAAAGACCAGGCCAAACAAAATAGAAATCTTGGATATCAAGAAGCAGCAGTTAAAAAATGTGCAGATCAAATCCAGAAAGCCAGAGAAAGTATTTAAATTAAAACTAATAAATGTATAAATGAAATGAGAGTTAGAGACTGTTTGTAAAAAAAAGCTAAAGATAAGTATTTGAGGATTAGTAAGGCAGGAAAATAGAAAGACGAATAGAATCAGGGAGAAATCAATGTCCCGAAAATCCTATGCTAGTGACCTGAGCGATTCCCTCCGGGACGCTACGCGAACGTGAGTGGGAACTGCTGGAACCTCTGCTACTGTCTTTATATCCTTTAGAGGTTGTTTGTAAAACTCAGATTAAATTCTGGCGTAGGATGGGTGAGGGGTCAATATTTCCTGATTTAAACCCCGCCCTCCCGGGCGGGGTTTAAATTTTAGTTGTCCGCCGTAATCCATCAGAATTAAACATTCTAGCTATCTTAATATTTAGTTTACAAACAGTCTCTTATCTTCTACTTCCTGAGTCGTAAAAAAATCAGTAAATTCAGAAAACTCCCACCGGAATATTTTTCTGAGTCAATTCTAAATATTGGCAAGATTATCCAAATTTTTTCTATTCCCTGACTGTTATAGCAGATTAAACGCCCGGATTAATCCCACAGAGAAATTGAGCATTTGGGATTAATCCCAGAGTCAGCTAAAGCCTTACCCATTCTTTCAGTAAATTTTTCTGTCAAAAAACTTGCCAATTAAACTTGAGCTTCTTCTTTCACTAACTTATCCCAACCTAAATCTTTCAAAGCATGATTTCGACGTAAAGGACGAGTTACCAACTCGAGAAGATCACGAGCATTTGTGAATCCATGAATTTGAGCAAAAGTAAACTCAACAGACCACTTAGTATTAATTCCCCGTGCTTCTAAAGGATTGGCATGAGCCATACCAGTAATTACCAAATCTGGCTGTAATTCATAAATCCTTTGAACCTGATTATAATTATCTGGTTTCTCAATAATCTTAGGTAGAGTTACACCCATTTCTTGACAGGTTTTTTCTAACATTTCCAACTCAGCTTTTTGATACCGCTTATCCATATAAGGAATACCAATTTCTGGGCAAGTCATACCACAACGAATCAAGAAACGAGCCAAAGAAATTTCTAGCAAATTATCTCCCATAAAGAAGACAGATTTACCACGAATTAACTGAATGTAGTCTGCCAAATTCTCCCAAATTTGCTTTTCCCTTGCTGCTAATCCTTGAGATTCTATACTAAAAACAGAGCAAATCTTTTCAATCCATGCTCTAGTTCCATCTGGCCCTATGGGGAATGGCGCACCAATTAATTTACACTTCCGACGGCGCATTAAAGTAGTAGCAGTACGACTCAGGAAAGGATTAACGCCTGCTACATAATATCCCTCTTCAATAACTGGTAATTCTGTATAATGTTTGGCAGGTAACCAACCAGAAACTTTAATTCCTTGCTTTTTCAATTCTAAAGTTAATTGAGTTACAACTGGATCTGGTAAGGAACCAAATAAAACTAAAGGTGGGTGTTCAATATATTCAGATGCTTCGGTATCTAGTTCTTCTTTTTTCCTGCCAAAACTTAAAAGTTTTTGTATGCCATTTCGTTCTTCTTTTTCTACTTCTGGAGCTTGTTTTGGACAGCGAGCTGCCATAGCAGCTAATACAGTATCTTCCCCTTGAGTAAAGGCATAGTCCAAACCATTAGCACGAGCAACTACAATTGGAATGCCAATTTCTGACTCTAATTTAGGAGCAAAACCTTCCAAATCCATTTTGATAATTTCTGTGGTACAGGTGCCAATCCAAACTATTACACTAGGGTTGCGATCGCGCTTAATTTGTAAACATAAACGCTTCAATTCATCATAGTCATTTAACTTAGCTGAAATATCACCCTCTTCCAACTCGGCCATGGCATAACGAGGTTCAGCAAAAATCATTACCCCCATTGCATTTTGTAAAAAATAGCCACAAGTTTTAGTTCCAATTACTAAGAAAAAGCTGTCTTCAATTTTTTGATAAAGCCAAGCTACACAACTAATGGGACAGAAAGTATGATAATTACCAGTTTCACATTCAAAAGTTAAAGCTTCCGGTTGAATAGTATTAGTCATCAAAAAATACTCCTTTTTATCAACATTGTTTGAGAAAAATCAATACTAATGCTTGTTAAAATTCAACTTTTAACAAGCTGCACAAAAGAAGGCAGCACTCCATAGAAAAATAATGAGAGTGAAATAATTTGTAATCATTTAAACCTGCTCTTTTGTCTAATTTCGTAAATTTTTTGTTGAAGTTCTCTCAACCTTTAAAGGCATGCCGGCAAAAAGCTCCAAGACTCCGCGTAGACGAAAGTGAGGGGCTTACAAGGTGCGGACTTTAGTGACGCACACAGCCCCTCGCCAAGGGAATAGGTAGACTCGATAGGCATGCTGGCCAGAGGGACAGCCTATGGAGGGGGATTTAACCCACCACCTTTCATGTTTGCGAAGCGCATTTAGCGGCAGCTCTGCGAAGCGCAAAAAGGCACACCACGCGCTTTCAAAAATATAGTGAGGGACAAGGGACTCAATTCTAACAGTACTTTTGCCTCTTGACTGTTCCCTCTTACCTATCCCGAAGGGAGTTGAAAAATTGTTGCCAAATAATAGACCTATGGCCAAACCGAAATTTAATTTTGACTTACTTCTGCAAGAAGTTTCATGTTTTATTGCAGCGGATTTGATATTGACATACTCACTCCGTTGCGCTTAGGCGAGTTCCGCGGGATTATTCAACCGAAATATCATGTAAGTTTGTAGTCTAAATGTCGCCAATTCTAGAAAGAAGTCCTTTCTGAAAGCATCATGATAATTAGGTTTGAATGCGGAGACCAAGAAGGGTGAAACACTCGGTAGTTGTGGAGTAGGCTTCTAGCCTGTACCATGCAGAATCAGAAAGTGGTAGACAATTGCTTGCACAAAGTCAAGTTATCTTGACAATCCCTACCGTCAGCGACGGTGGGGTGATTGATGGTGTGCGACCTGTTGAGCCACCTCGCCACATGTTCAGGTCGCCACGAAACAGGGAGCCGACAGGCTCAAGCGGAGTCAACGCATTCCGTAAGGAAAGCTCCGACTCTTGGAGTCAACTGGTCG
>JAJEAQ010000346.1 GCA_022822685.1 Trichodesmium sp. jk18x7bins.61 | reverse complement strand
GGCGTGGATTATTTTCCTGTAAAGCATTAAGAATCTTGTTTTGAATCTTCTTAAAACTTTTTGAGCGAGTCAAAGCAGTTTCATGTTCGCTAGAGACTCGCCTATCAATCACAAATGTAATCTGAATTTCATCACTTTCTTTTGCTTGATAAACCAAAGCCATGGCAGGTTGAAAAAAACGTGGCTTCTTTTGAATTGCTTTCAGTGCCAGTAAATCTACCTCCTGAGATTTTCGAGAAATTTTTCTCCGATCATTTTCAATTGATCGAATAATTGCATCAATATCTTTAAGCTTGAGATCAGATAATTCTGGGGGAGAATTCCGCGACGGCTCAATTTCAATGAAACCCTCATCCCGTAAAACTTTTGGTTTCAACAAAGTATTTTCTAAACTACCATACCAACGTGGAATTTGCAAGAGCCCATCAAAATTAATCTCAAAGGTTCGCTCTTCTGGAACAAGAATTTTGGCATCCTGTAAAGTTTTTTCGCCCTTTTTAGTCAGCTTCCATTTCTGCAATTGTGAAACATCATCAGCAACTAAATCAATATCTTCACTGATTCTTAGATTAATCATCGCTTCCCTGATAGTTGCCAGCTCTAAACCTAAAAAATCAGCGATTTCTGCTTCAGAAGAAAAACCTATATCAATAGTTTTAAGAACATATTCCTCTATTGGCGGAATTGGCTTATGAACTTGGGTTAAAGCATCAATAGTAATTTTGTAAACAGGCAATCCAACCTTCTGACAGCTAACTAAATCAAAACCAGGGCGATTATCATATACTTCTAACTCTTCTAATTTAAAAGATCTGAATTCAGTTTCCCAATTCATTAATTTGGCTCCATCAAAATGCAATCTTCTCGGCTTTGTTCAATGTATTTTAGAACTTGACGTAAAGGGTTGTAACCCAGTGTTTTACAAAACTGATGATCTCCTACAATTACTAAAGCAAGTCTTCCTCTAGATAAGGCTACATTTAATCTAGCTTCATCTCGCAAAAATCCCATCTTACCCTCTCTATTAGAGCGGGTGACAGAGTAGAAAACAATATCAGCTTCACGCCCCTGAAAAGCATCTACTGTATTACACTCAATTGTCAATGCTGGCAAACTATCCTGCTGTGCGTCTAATTTACGATTAAGAAGTCTTAATTGTGCTGCATAGCCAGTCAAAACTGCTACACTGTAGCGCTTCTTAACTTCTTTAGCTACTTGATTAAGTTTTTGTAACCATGAAAAAATGAGCTTAACTTCACAGGCGTTATTAAAGCTAGAGTTGGCAATTTGTTCGCGACTATTTTGTAATCCTGATGTCGTTAGCCATGTCACAGATTTTGGTAATATCCTAATCAAATCCTCATCAAAGTTTGGCCCATTACTGTCTAATTTTCCCTCATAAAAGCAACTGCTAATGAGTTTACCAATTGGTTTTACCATTCTATGTTGAATCGTTAGCATTTTTCGACATTCATCTGGTAAGATTCCCCACAGATGGTCAAATAAGGTCTCTCGAATATCTTCCGTTGTTAATCCATAATCTTTTAGAAACCCACTATTTCGACTAGCTTCATCCTGAAACGGTGGAAGTTGCTGAGGATCTCCTACTAATAGGAATCTCTTAGAGCGCGACATTGGTATTAAAACCTCTGTTGCAGTTGCTTTTGAAACTTCGTCTACAATACATAAATCAAACTCAACCTGAAGAATTTCTTTGGGAAAACCGACACAAGTGCCTGCAACAACTTGGGAACGTTTGAGTAGTGGTATATTGAATCGTTCATTACGACCAAATTGTTCAAACCAATCCTGTTGAAGATTAAACATCTCCAAAAATAAATCTGAAAGCCTAACTATGTCATAGCTAAAACCTAATTTCTGGAGATGTCTATTAATTAACCCTTCTAGTAATTGTGCATCATTTGATGTACTACTCTCAATTAGATTCTTGCTTCTTGCGTCTAATTCTTCGGCGGAGCACCTTAAAAGTTCATCAGTTTTAATTTTAGTTATTTCCTGAAGAGATTTGGCTTTTTGTTTTTTCTCATCTCGTAATGTTTTCGCCCTTTCCTCTAATCGTTTAATTTCTGCTTCTAAAAATTGAAACTCTTCTTTTTTCTGGACAGGAATACTTCGCTTCCCTTGTTGTCTATAATTTATTGAGTTATTATTTGAGGGAAAATTATTTTCTTTTTCTAACTTGTGACTTTCTAGCTCCTGCCTCAGAGAACTTAGATCCCGCTCGATATTTTTCAAGCTTTGAAATAGAGCTACTTTTTCTAGTTCTTGCTTTGAAATTCCGTTATTTGTACACCAGTCATTCAAAAAATTTTTCCCTTTAGATAAAGCATCGTTTCGCCATTTTTCCATCTGTTCCTCTAGGAGTAGAGAAGAAACCCCTTCTGAAACTCGCTCAGAATTACCAATCCGAATCAATTTCAAATCAGGGTGTTTTTTTTGAACTCGTTCCAATGCGTTATCAAGTGCAACATGAGTCTGGGAACTAAGCAAAATTCTGGCTTCAGGATTCTGTTGCAGCGTTTGCAAAATCACTTCCGTGATAAAAGTTGTCTTTCCTGTACCTGGTGGGCCTTGTACCAGTAGAAAGTCTTGTGTTGAGAGAGCTGCTTTCACAACTTCTTTCTGAGATTTGTTCAAATCCAGATTGATCAACTGGATTTCAGCATCTAGAGAGGGAGTTTCAATTTCTTTAATCCCCACCAAAAATTCCCGTAAATCTGAACGAACAGCGCGATCATACTGAACTGCACTTAATGCATTTTTTTGTCGCTCAATGGCAATCTCAGCCAGCCTAGTGTCAAATTCTAGTTTACCCCAAAGTGGTAAACTATCAGGTTTTCCATATTGAATATACAAATATAGTTGATCTTGATTTATCTTCTCAACGTCTCCACCTAAAATACTAAATCCCTTAGCATTCTTTACAAGCCAAGATTGTCCCACAATATATTCATCAGGTAATTCTGCTAACTGGAAGATAACTCGATTACCGTCAATTGTGAAATTAGTATACTTAAGAGCCTCCTCTCGCTGCTGTTCCCAATCAAGTTTGGCTCTGAGAATATCTGACCAAACTCGAAAGATCCCCTGCTTTTTCTCTTCTTCTTCTGATTGTTTGATCTTAGCTTCTTGTTCTTCAATCAATAGTTCGAGTTCTAGGATAACTTCCTCTGCTTCCCAGATATTTGGTGGTTTTCCTACAATAATTTTAAATTGATAGGGTGGTTGCCAATAACGCTCCCGATATTGCTCAAGGCGAGCATTAGAAAAACTGTGAGCGTCAATAATAACTAAAAGTCCTGCCTCTGCTTTCACCAAATATTTATAAGAAAAACCGAAAATGGTATACTTTTGCTCGGAAATTTTCTGATTTGTCTGATCATCTTTCTTCGCGATCGCGCATCCTGCATTCAAGTCTTCCAGCACAATTTTCTTAATCTCTCGTTCTGGTAACTGTAGCTCATTCTGAAGCTTCTTCAAAGCAGTATTAGTTAGCTGAAAGTAGCAGGTTTGAGTTGCTTGCGAAGATGAACGCGCCTGTTGAACAGAATTTAACTCAGCCAACAACACCTCTGCGTTAGCTTGCCTTTCCCTAGGTTCAGTTGCAACTGAATGCTCTATAATATTCTTGATATCCTGCGGTGCATCAAACTCGGAGATGGCTCTGCCAATGCTATCGTAGTCAACAATATTAACCTTAGTTAAACATTTTAGTGTCAGTACTCCAAAACTGAAGACATCACGGATATATGGGTATGAACCATCATCATGTTCAGGAGGCGCAAAAGGACGAGAAACAAATTCTCTGAGGGTAACCGTTGGACGAAAATAACTCCTAAGTTTTGAAATACCAAAATCAGCAAGTTTCGGCTTACCATCAGCATCAATCAGAATATTGCTGGGCTTGATATCCCTATGGACATATTGTCGCTCGTGGGAAAATGCAAGAGCATTAAGTATTGGAGAGGCTATATTATCCCAATAGGCATCCCATCCTTCTATCGGATTTTTCTGGAGAAGAGTTTCTAAATCCTGCTCCATCCATTCCAAAACCAAGAAATATTCTCCAGTATTTTCATCTTCTCCTGAATCGAACAGTTCAACAATACTATGATGTTTTAATTCTTTCAGTGCCTGAGTTTCACGTCTAAAGGATTCAGCCAAAATCTCTGTATCAATTCTACCACTTTTGAAAACTTTGACTGCAACTGTTCGCATTTTTTCATAGAGATCTACTGCTTGATAGACACCCGCCATACCACCGCAGCGGGGGTTGGGAGATAGGACATAACGATCCTTGATAGTACGAGGAGACATGATGATTAGTTTTCCTTCTAATGTTTTTAGATAAAACTCTTTCAACTATTTTGACAAATCAACCATTTTTGACTCCCAGAATATCACACAGCCCCATCATCTCCCATTGCCATTCCATAATAGCTTTTTTAACGAAGTGAAATCCAACAAAACTATTAAAGGCCGGCATGCAACAAGGCAACAGGCAACAGGGAAGGCATAAGGCATATGGTGGGGGATTTAACCCACCACCTTTCATGTCGGCGATTGCCGAAATGCACACCACTAATTTTCTAAATCAGCGTGGAGGACTCAAACCCTCTTCTAGCAGTACTTTGGCCTCAGGCCTATCGAGCCTACGCGTTCCCTAGGCCTGAGGCTGTGTGGGTCTCCTCTTCCGCACCCTGTAAGCCCCGTCCTGCCGTTGACGCTGGTTCTCGGCGCTCTTGCCTCTTGCCTCAGCCGAAGTTGTTGAAAATGTTGGGTTTCTCCGTAGGATAAGCAACGCTTACGCGCTCCTCAACCCTACCTACGGAACTTTGTAGCAATATTTATTGAAATTGAT
>JAJEAQ010000563.1 GCA_022822685.1 Trichodesmium sp. jk18x7bins.61 | reverse complement strand
GGTAGAGTCTGATGGTAGTACTGATATATTGAGGGGATGAGGGTTGATTGGTGTGGGTGTGGCTTGATTCTAATTCTATTTTTCTGCTGATTTATATTGCTTTGTGGTTATTTTGAGCTAATTAGTAATAAGACCTCGCCCTTCAGGGCGGGGTTTGAATTTTTTTCGGCACCTCGCCACATGAAAGATGCTTATATGGTTTGAGCTAGGACCTTGTATGTCAGTTGCATAGTAGTTTCGACCTGGTTCTACGTCTGCCATCGAAAACCCCACCCTTACGGGTGGGGTTTTATAACATCTACCAAACACCTAATGTGTATCCGCGCGTCATAACGCTGGCTCTCATCCCGACGCTCCCCTATCGGGAGAGCGCTTATCTTCCCGCCAATTTGTTAAAACATTACTAGGCATGATATTTGCCCACAACCTGCCCAGTTTAAAATTATTTGAACAATTCAGCTTTCAACGTTGGGGTTATCTACCACAAGTGGCAGATTTAGATGGCACAAAGAGAGATGTGGTGATTGTTGGGCTTCATCTTGAAGAACGAAAGAATAATCAGAAGGAAGAAGTACTTTCCAGCTCACATTCCAGAGGTCAATTTGTTGAGTCACAAGCTTAGTATCTTTCTCCCATCAATCTCTGTCGCATACCTTCAGCAATTTTTTGACCTAGGTATTCTGGAATCAAACTTTCATTTGGCCCTAAAAGATAGAGAATCAGACGAGTTCGGCCACGCCAAACTAACAAGTTGGCATTAACCACCAATAAATCTTCTTGCCAGATAGCATACATAATTTTATAGAAAAGACCTGGTTGATTATCTGCTTCAATCAAAAGAGCTGGTAGATGGAATACAGGATCAACATAAAATTCTGTTGCTACTTCTTCCAAACCACTATCTAGATTAAATTCTACTGCCAACATTTCTTCTACCTCGAAGTGGCCTGCTAGTGATTCACGGATAGCCCGACAAACATTTTCTGAGGTCTTGTCTGTCAGTGTTTTGCCCCCCCGAGATATCACTAATTTAATAAAGACCAACATCGGTGGGTAAATCTGTCCATACAAGCTAAGACTATGAATAGTTAGTCCATAGGCAGCTAATACCCCAAAAATATCACTGAGCAAAAATGACTGATTTCGGTAAGTAAAGTAGAGGGCACTTTTGTTGCCTTCTGGTTTTAAGTCTATGACAGCTTGTTTACTTCTATACAGTTGATATGCCAGTTTTAAGTTTTGCAGTTGAATATCACTACTAACAAATTGTTCATAAAACTGTGGAAACGCTCGATTAAAGCGCTTTAGCAGTTCCAATGTTGATGATTTTAAACCCGGAGCCATAATCGAAGAGAGGGAACGGGATATATACTATCTAATAATGTCATCCAACTTCTAGTAACTTAACCACGCCTGCATGGGTTTTTGGAAAAATTTGTTTAGCGGCTCTGAGCCAACATGTCAGTCTCAAAATCCAGATTATGAAAGATACACAACTATTAAGGAAGAAGAAGCTGATTCTCAAGCTATTCGTTCACCTAATATAAGTAATGGGCGTATCTTTTTTAGTACAGATCGAGATATAGATATCTATGAACTCGAAGAACTTTGCAATGCTGTTGGTTGGTCTCGTCGCCCATTACGTAAAGTTAAAAAGGCCATTCAACATAGTTTTCTTGTAGTCTCCATGTGGCAGATGCGAGACAGTCGGCGAAGACTGATTGGTTTTGCTAGAGCGACATCAGACCATGCTTTTAATGCCACCCTTTGGGATGTAGTTGTTCATCCTGACTTCCAAGGCAAGGGCCTGGGAAAAGCATTGATGAAATACGTCATCAAAAAACTTCGTAGTGAGGATATCAGCAACATTACCTTATTTGCAGATCCTCATGTTGTTGATTTTTACCAAAATTTAGGTTTTATCTCTGATCCAGAGGGAATAAAAGGAATGTTCTGGTATCCAGATTAACGGTTTTTGGTTTGACTCATAATATGGGCCAATCAAAATATCATTATGATTAATCTAGAATTTAGATTTTTTTAACAGGAGCATTTTTCTCTCTTCTACATTAGATTAGGCAGAAAAAATTAACTACACACAATTAAAGCTAAAAAAATGTCTTGTCATAACTCTGTGTGTAAATATTTCTGTTCAGTTACTGATTTAATCTAGTAGACCTATTGCCAAACTGAAGGTCAAATAAATTACAACACAGAAATTATCGATTTCTCTGAGTTTTTAAATTTTGGCTAGTGATTTCTGCAAGAAGTCTAGTATACATTAGTAATTAACCAAGAAGTTTCGAGGGGTAGCTAGAAAGACTCAAAATAATGGATTTTAAGAATATTTGAATATTTGTCTCCTATAAATCTAAGCTATTAAATTTATGCTATCATTTTGCTCCTGTAAAATCTAAAATATAAGAAAAAACTCAAGAAATCTCTGCTCCTAAAAACCTGATGAACAATCAGAAAAACTTGGTTAGGAAATTTTTTTCAAATTTTTTTGCACAAAGTTGAAAATTGAGTTATAGTGTTTGTATAGATTCAACCGGGATGTAGCGCAGTTTGGTAGCGCGCCTGCTTTGGGAGCAGGATGTCGCAGGTTCAAATCCTGTCATCCCGATAATTATAACCTTCTAAAGGCAACAGGATTGGCTTAACATTTCTACTCAACAGTTATCATTGTTGCCGTTCACAAGATGGAAACTTAGCTGAAAATCTTCGGCATTTATACTTAATTCCTGGCCTTTTAATTCTTTCCTGATGCCCTCTGCTGTCAGCTATAGATGTCTTTCTGACAGAAACTATGTTTTGATATCTGGAATGTAGGTTTTAGGATTTGTGTTATACTCTTCTCAAGTTGTAATTATTTTGTAATAAATTATACACTTATTATCAACGTACGAATCATGGTAAATCTACTACGTATTACCAGAAAGCTAAAGTTGTTAATCATTGCCTCAAACATAATATTGGTACTATAGTTTTTGGTTGGAATAAAGGACAGAAAAATGAAATAGAATTAGGTAAAAAATTTGACTCATAATTTGTAGTGATTCGTACAGGAAGACTGAAAAACAGAATTGTTCAACTCCCTTCAGGATAGCTTGAGGGAACAGGCAAGAGGCAAAAGTACTGTTAGAATTCGGTACCAGGTCCCCCACTATATTTTTTTGAAATTAGTGGTTTGTCTTTTTGCGCTTCGCAAACATCAAAGGTGCTGGGTTAAATCCCCCACCAGAGGCCGTCCCTCTTGCCAGCATGCCTTTTTGCCTATTGCCTTTAATTATTTGAGGAGTATGGAATTAGATAGTGCGAGTCGTTTCTAGTAGGAATCCTTGGCAACCAAGGACGTATGACTAGAGTCCAGCCCATGTGCTCCCACACATGGCGGATAACTGAGATAAGAATGTGGGTGAAAC
>JAJEAQ010000495.1 GCA_022822685.1 Trichodesmium sp. jk18x7bins.61 | reverse complement strand
GGTTCTAAATAAGATCAAGTTTGCCAAACACCAAAATTGGAAATGTCCTATTTGTGGAGACAGCCGATTCAACTCTGAAGAAATCGAAACCCATCACATAGTACCTGTGGCAGAAGGTGGCACTGACGACACAGAAAACCTGATGCACCTGCACAAAGCGTGTCACAAGCAGGTACATAGTAAAACCAAGGATTGTTTTGGCTGGAAGTAAGGCTAGAGCCGTATGATGGGAAACTGTCACGTACGGTTCAAAGGGGAGGAGAGAGGAGTAATCTTCGAACCTTACCCGATTTAGCCCATTGTCTTTGTAACCCTCCAGTTAATTTATGCCAAACGGAATATAAAGCACAAAATACTAAGATAAAATGGCGTTCAAAACTCCATTTATCTCGCTCCTTGATATTCTTTTAACCCCAGCCAACACGAGAACTGATCGGTAAAAAACTTCTAGAGGGTATTTATAAATAAAATATTAAGCCTTGATGTAGGGTGGGTTAGGTGGGAAGAATTCCACACTAATGATAGGATATTTTAAAACCCCGCCGGGGCGGGCGGGGTTTTGAGCCGCCGTCGCCCACCGCAGATTGGCTATTTGATGTTGTTTTTAGATTTTTTTACGAACCTATCCCACTATTGTTCAAACCCTTATATTAAGCCAATGAAAAAACAATGAAATCCCCAAAGAGCGTATTACTGGGATAGACTCAATGGTACTATATTGTCAAAAATGAAAATAATCAACCCCTCGCTGTTTTGAGAATATATGGCAATCCCGATGAAAACTTTAGAGAATATCAATTAGGTATTTAATATCATGTTCAGTTATAGAGTGATGATGAAGATAACAGGGGAGTGAGGGAGAAAATTGAATACATCCTTCCCTTTTTTATACCCCATCATTTAACTCCTAAATCTTTTCACAGAAAGCTAATTACTACTTTATACTTGATCAATAAGTAGCCTTAGCAATTGCTCCTAAGTTCATTCCTGGCGGATAGCTTCCTTCTGTTTTAATACGCTTAATTTCTGCCTCTGAAATATTCAGTTTCAAGTATCTAGCTATTCCTCTAACAATATCACCTTTATCTACTATACCTGCTACTGTTCCTGCTGGAGAAAGTACAGTTATTTGCTTTTGCTGATCAGATTCCATACTTTTAATCACTTCTAACAAACTTGCTTTTTCTAACACAGTAATCATCTGATTGAGAGGACAGATAATCATCCTTAAAGTTTGAGTATCCCAATAGCTCCTTTCAATAAAACGAATCGCATTAACAGAAACAGAACCCAGATAACGACCCTCACTTGCAGCAAAATAAGTTGAAAATTTAGAACTTTTTGAAAAATATTTATCAACAAACTGACTCAGAGTTAAATTTGCATCTACCACACGAAAATCCTGCGTCATAATCTCTACAACTTTAATTCTAATTAAGACTTCCTGTAAATCATTTATGCGATGATAAATTCTGGCATTACGAACAGCAAAACAACCAATTAAAGCAATCCAAAAGCCGCTCATATTTCTTGCTAAAACTAATATCAACCCGAAAGTAATTCCCAGCAATCCTAAACCTTGACCAGTTTTTGCAGCCCATCTAACCCCGGCAAAACGACTACCAGTGATTTTCCAAACAACAGCTTTTAATACTTGTCCTCCATCTAAGGGTAAACCAGGAATCATGTTAAAAACTGCTAAAACTAAATTGATTTCTGCTACTCGATTCGTTAATTCACTAACCAAGCTTGATGTAGGCAATAATAAGCTTGTTAAACCTAATAAAAAAAATAAAACTAAACTCACCAAAGGTCCAGCGATCGCTACTTGGAGAGCCTCTACAGGAGTTCTAAATTCTTGCTCTATTGCAGCAACTCCACCAAACAAAAATAAAGTGATCGACTTAACCTTAATACCCTTAGAAATAGCAACTAAACTATGGCCTAATTCGTGTAAAAACACAGCTCCAAATAGTAGTATGGCAATTACAAATCCTGCACCCCAAGCTAAAAATAGCCCCCATTCTTGATAATCTTGACTATTAATATATGTTGCCAAAAGCAAAATGATTAACCATGAGTAATCCAAAAATAATGGTACACCGAATAAATAACCAATTCGCCAACCAGCCTGCATGAAACTTATTTTGATGTTTTATTCAAGTTTTAACTTAATTTATTTTACTTAATTTATCAATAACAATCATGTGATGTACCCACACGCTTCGCTGTCGCTTTTAGTGTGGGCAACTAAAGTTATGAAAAACTGTCAGAACTTCCGATTAAAAAAGTCGGTTTTAGACTAGGGTATCACCACCTTCTTTTTACGGCGTTTTATAGTCGGGAACAAATCAGGATCGAGGAGCTTGATATTGATTGATGCGTTAATATCTCTATCAATATCAAGCTGTAATTCTTCATCAAATTATTCTCGCTATACTGCAATCGGTAAACACAAACTCATCTCTGTTGGCTGGTTTCTGGATATAGGCGATATTGGTATGTATATTTTATCGGCAATCTATGTTGAGCAAAATCAATTATAACATATGTGGTAAAAATATCCAGGCTGATAGCGATCGCCCTCTCAAAGAGTGACAAAAGAGAGATAAAAGAGTGAACTATAGCAAGGTGACACTCCTATTAGCTTTTAGTGTAGGCAACTTAAGTCTGCTTGAGATGATCAGAACAACATCCAGGGATATCCCCATTGAGCGCGTTTTATAGTGAGGTACTGTCCGGCCTCCGGAGTCAGCTAAAAATAGGGTTTTCTCTTGTCTACCAAGAGAAAACCCTCATACTTTTAACTAAAATCAGGTTATATCTTAATTCTATAGCATACCAGCACTAGCAAGTCCTAAAATTATTCCTGTTCCCAAAATATGACCAAAACTAGCAGTAGCTAACAATTCTGGTATTCCAAAACCAGTAAAAATTGCAGGTAAGGATATGGGGAAATCAGGGCCTTGTCCACGATTTTCCTTGGAAATAGCATAGTAGCCAATTACAATGGCCACTAAATTGCAAGTTATCATTATGATTGCAACTTTTGGCGACCATTCTACAGAGAAAGACTGAGATTGTATTGCAAAAATCAAGCTAGAGTAAATCAACTTCTCATCTCCTAAAATTGAAAATATTTGGTTCCAAAGTTTTTTTTAAATCAACTTTTGTTTCGCAAATTATCAAAAAGCTTTAGCTAAAAACTATAATTTGTTTTAATAATTAACAATAACTTTAAGTTTTGATACAAATTAGGTATCATTGATTCAATGCGTGTAAAAATCTGTGGAATTACAAAACTAGAGCAAGGACAAGCGATCGCTCAGATGGGAGCAACAGCACTAGGATTTATCAATGTTACAACATCGCCTCGCTATATAAACCCGGACAAAATTAGAAATGTTGTCTCTCAACTACCAAAAAATATTGATAAAATCGGGGTATTTGTTAATACTGAAATTAAATTATTATCAGAAATAATTATAAATACGCAACTAAATGGTGTACAACTACATGGTGAAGAATCTCCAGAATTTTGTCACCAGCTACGTCATGCAATACCAAATAATATAGAAATAATCAAAGCACTCAGAATCAAATATCCTCAAGATTTAGCAAGAGCAAATATTTATGAAAATTATGTTGATACTCTGCTCCTAGATGCTTATCATCCAGAACAATTAGGAGGGACAGGTCAAACCATAGACTGGAAAATTCTTAAAAATTTTCATCCTAGTTGTCCGTGGCTATTAGCAGGTGGTTTAACCCCAGAAAATGTCATAATAGCAATTCAACAATTAATATTAATTTCTCATCCCCCCATTGAGTTGGAGCATAAATTTTCTGGCATAGACTTATCTAGTGGTGTAGAAACAGCACCAGGGGATAAAGATTTAGTTAAAGTCAAGAAATTATTTGATAGTTTAGCTAAACTGGACAGTAATGAATAACCTCATGCTCTGTTCTGAAGTCAAAAAATAGCAAATTATTTTGAAAAAATTTAGTAGCTTGTCTCAAACTTATAGCAGTTTTAATTTAGTCAAAACACAGATCTTTAGGTAAAAAATTATAGATTACATATTCAATAAAAATAAATAATAAGACAACTTAATTAAAATAAATATAACAGTATAGATATTATTATTTATATGATTGTAATTAACTTGATTGTCAACAGCTATCAACTAATAGTTTAAGTGAATTATTTTGATGAGTAGGAAACAAAATTGTTAAACTTAAAGTCACAAGTAGTCTGTAAAGACAAGTGTCCACTGGAGATTTATTATCTAAAAAAAATTCGAGAGGCTATTAGCCTCGCACCTATGCCTGACGGCAGGCTCATGCTTTTCATGTCACTAAGCGTTTATGTGGCACTGAAAGCATAAGTGCAGCACGTAAGTACATCATAATTAACGTAAGTATATCCAAAACATGGCAAATATATCAGGAGATAACAACGATAACCTTTTAATTGGTTCTCAAGAGCCAGATTTGATGGAAGGGTTTGGTGGAAATGATACCATTTTTGGTGAAGCAGGAGATGATACTTAAGATGGTGGAGAAGGAGAAGATGAGGTCATTGGTGGTATAGGATCGGATTCTTTGATTGGTGGAGAAGATAATGATTTATTACGTGCGACCAGTTCAGGTCGCCTGTAGGCTCCATGAAAGCTCCGCATTCCGTAAGGAAAGCCCCTCCTCTTGGAGCCAACTGGTCGTCTGAAATGGGACACCGAGTCCTCTAGGGATTTTCACCCCGAGCCTACACGGAAAAGACTCTATGAGTCCGACTACTCCCGTTCAT
>JAJEAQ010000327.1 GCA_022822685.1 Trichodesmium sp. jk18x7bins.61 | reverse complement strand
CCTCGCCACATGAAAATGTTAACTGCTACTGGATTATGGAACTTCTACCTGATGGCAGCATAAATAATTAAATCACTAACCTAGTAGTGAGTTTTCGTTTTCCTTTTTTTCTCTAACCTAAATTATTTCCCAACAACTCTAGTTATAAAAAATAATTTTTATAAGTCAAAATCGTATAATCTGATGTTAAATCAAACTGAATATTCAGGACTTGACTATTGGCAATGATACAATTAATGGTCAATATTGCAATATGTATCATATCTTAAAAAATGACAGAAACAGCAGCTTATGGTTCTTGGAAATCCCCTATCACTGCCGACTTAATTGTGGCAGGGACAATTGGACTTGGCAGTATTGCCCTTGATGGTGAAGATGTTTACTGGATTGAAGGACGACCCTCAGAAGGTGGACGTAGTGTAATTGTACGTCATACTCCAGATGGACAGACAATTGACATGACTCCTCCTCCTTTTAATGCACGCACCCGTGTCCATGAATACGGCGGTGGTTCTTTCTTTGTGACAGATGGTACAATTTATTTTTCTAATTTTGCTGATCAACGTCTCTACAGACAAACAGCAGATACACAGCCTCAACCTTTAACTTCAGAGGCAAACGTGCGTTATGCTGACGGTGTGATGGATAAACAGCGCGATCGCATCATTTGCGTTCAGGAGGATCACAGCGGAGATGGAGAAGTTGTAAATAGGATAGTTAGCATTAACATCAAGAATGGAGAAGATATTCAGATATTAGCTGAGGGCAATGATTTTTATGCCTCACCACGTCTTAGCCCTGATGGTTCGCAACTTTGTTGGAGCAGTTGGAATCATCCTAATATGCCATGGGATGGAACTGAGTTATGGTTAGCTCAGATAAATACAGATGGTTCATTGGGGGAAACTAAATTTGTTGCTGGTGGCACAGAAGAATCGATTTTTCAACCCCAGTGGTCTCCAGAAGGAATATTATATTTTGTTAGCGATCGCTCTAAATGGTGGAATCTTTATCGGGTATTAGGAGTCGCTGAGACGGCAACTATAGACCCATTGTATCCTTTAAATGCAGAGTTTGGCAAACCACAATGGGTATTTGGAATGTCTACTTATGTTTTCACCGCAGCCAATCACATCCTCTGCAGTTTTACTCAGAATGGAATTTGGCATCTAGCAACTATTAATACTACTAAAAAACATCTACAGCAAATCGAAACAACCTATACTTCTATTGCTTCTTTAACAGCCAAAGGGGAGCGAGTTTGCTTTCTAGGAAATTCCCCTACAGAACCAACTTCAGTTATAGAATTAAATCTTTCTACTGGCGCAATTGAAATATTAAAATGTTCTACAGATTTAGAGATTGACTCAGGTTATTTATCTATTCCTGAATCAATAGAATTCCCTACAGAAAATGGCCATACTGCTTATGGTTTATATTACCGACCTACTAATAAGGATTACACCCCACCAACAACAGAAAAACCTCCTCTTTTAGTCAAAAGCCACGGTGGTCCTACAGCTGCAACCTCTAGTAGTTTAAGCTTAAAAATTCAATATTGGACAAGTCGTGGTTTTGCATTACTTGATGTTAATTACGGAGGTAGCACTGGCTATGGAAGAGAATATCGGCAACGATTAAAAGATAACTGGGGTATTGTTGATGTTGATGATTGTGTGAATGGAGCTAAATATTTAGCTCAAGAGGGTTTGGTCGATGGTAATCGCATGGCTATTTCGGGTGGTAGTGCAGGCGGTTATACTACTTTATGTGCTTTAACTTTTAAGGATGTATTTAAAGCTGGAGCAAGTTATTATGGAGTTAGTGACCTAGAAGCTTTAGCGACAGATACTCATAAGTTTGAATCTCGCTATTTAGATGGACTAATTGGGCCTTATCCTGAAAAAAAAGATATTTACCAGCAGCGATCGCCGATTAATTTTAGTGAGCGTTTGTCTTGCTCTGTGATTTTTTTCCAAGGTTTAGAAGATAAAATTGTGCCGCCAAACCAAGCCGAAAAAATGGTAGATGTTTTGAAACAGAAGGGATTACCAGTGGCTTATGTTGCCTTTGCAGGAGAACAACATGGATTTCGCCGTTCAGAGAATATTAAACGGGCTTTAGATGGAGAATTTTATTTTTACTCCCGTGTATTTGAATTTAAACCTGCTGAGAATTTAGAGGTAGTGGAAATTATTAATCTTTAGGCTGTTGATTACGATCTTACTTAATTAAAGGAAGGGAGAAACTAGAAAGAGAAAGGTAAATTTGAAGATAACCAATTAAAAATTCGATAGGGGATACTCAATCGAATATTTACTGTAATAGAGAGGGAAAATTAAAATGTGATTATTTTATTTTTACCTTTCTTCTTTCTTCTTAGAGACTGTTTGTCAAGTGAATATTAAGATAGCTAGAGTGTTGAATTCTGGTGGCCTGCGGCGGAAAAGTAAAATTATAGTGAGTCCGAGGAGATATCGACCCCAGGGCCTACCCTACACTAGAATTTCATCTGAGTGTTACAAACAATCTCTGATACCGTTTCTCCTAAAGAGTGCCACTAACTACCTCTTTTCCCTTCATCAAACAAAAAACGCAGCATCCTCTAATTCTCCCCTTTCCCTGGGCAGGGCTGTTGCCTCCCGGGGGAGGAGCGGAGCTTTCATTCTCAAAATTTATAATTGCTATGACCTTTATGCTGTGTGATTTTCAGCTAATATGCATCTCCTAATTCATCAATTATTCAGAAAAAATTTGGCGCGAGCCAGTGGCAAAGGTTTTGAAGAAATTAAGGTTCAAAATTTTAAGGGAGAATGAAACAGCCCTGCTTTCCCAGGGGGAGGTAGAGGGGATAAAAAAAGAAGGCTAGGGGAGATATAATGAGATGCAACTTCACACATAATTGGTATTACCTCGAACTTATTTATCAGATCACATCTAGTTAAATTAAGAGTTTGTTTATGGATAAAATAATACTGATAATAACGATTTTTAACTTGAACATATGGATATATTTATTAATTTTTAGAGGGAAATTCTGGCTAGCAGACCAGAGACTATTGCCAAGATCAGAAACAGAGTTGGAAAAAATTAAATATTGGCCGTCAGTTTATGTAATAATTCCAGCCAGAAATGAAGCCAAGTTATTACGAGTCACACTAAATTCATTATTGAATCAAGATTATCCAGGGGATTTGAAA
>JAJEAQ010000143.1 GCA_022822685.1 Trichodesmium sp. jk18x7bins.61 | reverse complement strand
AGCAATTAAAATTTCTCCGTCAGGGCGTAGGAGAAGAAATCTCCCTCATTTACACAGTGAGGTCGTTCATTACAAAACTTAAATATGACTTTAACATTGTCCCTTAAGCAATCAAAATTACGTGGCTGGCCTGGTTTACTTGAGGCATATAGGTCATATCTACCAGTTACAGAAGAGACTCCTGTAGTGACACTGCAAGAAGGTAATACTCCTCTCGTACCAGTCCCTTCTATCGCCCATCAAGTAGGCAGAGAGGTAGAAGTATTTGTCAAATCTGATGGCCTTAACCCCACAGGTAGTTTTAAAGATAGAGGTATGACTTTAGCCATATCTAAGGCTAAAGAAGCAGGAGCAAAAGCAGTAATCTGTGCCAGTACAGGAAATACCTCAGCTTCCGCAGCAGCTTATGCCAGAAGAGCAGGGATGGGAGCATTTGTGTTAATCCCAGATGGTTATGTGGCTTTAGGAAAGTTAGCCCAGGCTTTGTTGTATGGTGCAGAAGTTTTAGCAATTAAAGGAAATTTTGACCAAGCCCTAGAAATTGTGCGAGATGTGGCGGATAAATATCCTGTGACTTTAGTTAACTCAGTTAATCCCTATCGCCTAGAAGGTCAAAAAACAGGTGCTTTTGAGGTAGTAGACACTTTGGGAGATGCCCCAGACTGGCTATGCGTTCCTGTAGGAAATGGGGGCAATGTTACTGCATATTGGATGGGTTTTTGTCAATACCATCAAGCAGGAAAATGCGATCGCCTCCCGAAAATGATGGGCTTTCAAGCAGCAGGGGCAGCACCTATTGTTAAAGGCCATCCCATAGCTACTCCAGAAACAGTGGCTAGCGCTATCAGAATTGGCAACCCTGCTAGTTGGGGAAAAGCTGTAGCAGCTCAACAAGCTAGTCAAGGAAGTTTTACTGCCGTTAGCGACAAAGAAATATTAGAAGCCTATCGTCTGTTAGCCTCCAATGAGGGAATTTTCTGTGAGCCAGCCAGTGCGGCTTCTGTTGCTGGTTTATTGAAAGTCAAAGACCAAGTTCCCACAGGAGCAAAAATAGTTTGTGTACTTACTGGTCATGGTCTCAAAGATCCAGATGTAGCGATTAAACATAGCCATAACAATCAGTTTCAGCAAGGAATAGAACCCACAGTAGATGCAGTGGCTGCTGTGATGGGATTTTAGCTCAAATCCTTTTCCTTACTACTAGGCAAGGAAGGTAATAGTTTTTCACTTGTTAATAACTTGACAGTATAAGAAGAGGGATGATCCTGTAGTTGGATTGGAATTTGGTTTTGAGAATCAGGAGTAGTTTCAGATTTTTCTGATTTGGTGGCTTTGGCTTTGGCAAAAAGGTCTACTGCATCTGCCAAAGCATTTGTTAAACTTCTACGAGTATTTGCATGATTGGCTTGCTCTTGTTTGAGGGCTTCGGTTAGGTTTTGGACTTGTTGAAGGGCGCGATCGCGTTCTTGGCTCACCTCAATAATTTTGGCCTGAAATTCATCCAAAGTTCTTAAATGTTCAATTTGGTGTTCAATAGTTGTGGCAGATTCATCCTTATCCCCCTCAGTATAGGGAAAATCCTGTAATTTCTGAACTTGAGTCTTTAAAGTCTCAATAATTTCTTGAGCTAATTGAGTTTCGTCCCGTCGTTGTTGAGCTTCGGTATTATAGAGTTTACGCCACTTAGAAACACTATCTTGGGCTGTATTTAATTCTGTTTGAAGTTCTATTATTTTCTGTTGAAGAGTTTTAATTTCATTTAGCCACGGGGTTATATCGTCTGTCATATCAGATTTTATATTATAGATTGTCAATTACCTTTCATCACCTTCTAAATGTACATACAAGTTATCATTTTTTCTTCCCAACGAAATACTTGAGTTGTTATTGGCTTGAGAAATGATATTGCATAATCTGAATCTGATTTCCCAGACCTGAATTCTCTGTTATTTACTTGAAAACCCACTTCAATCTGTTTACCGTACTTTGACTGTAATGGTTTCGGTAGTGAAGCATTGTAACATCTGTGATGGCTTTTAACTTTCGAGTGCTAACATAGTTGCCCACAATCAACAAACACACCATTACTTTCTGCAAATTCGCACTGGTTTAATATCCTAGACATTTTGTACAAAATGTCTAAGATAGTCTATGTTTTTAGCTTTTAGCAAGTAGCAAGGTGTCTTAACACCTGAAAGGTAGACAGGAGTGGGGGAGTTAGAGTTTTAAGAGTTAAGAAAAACTTCAGGCCCTAAGTATCAATAAGTAACCGACAAAAGCCAATTCTGTTGTTGAGCTAGGCATGCAAATTTTGTTGTTTCTCTTCTCTATTCTCCTACTTGTCCAAACAGAGCATACCATTTCACCTGAAATTATGTCAGAAATAATATCACATAATAGCTGTGAAATTCTAGGCTAAATTATTCTCACTGAAATTCTTCAACTCATACAATTTTAATCCATGAGTTCCATGAAACGGTATAATTTTTCTTAAGCTAACAGTATTGCTTAGGGTC